>URWS01000103.1 GCA_900551605.1 uncultured Collinsella sp.
GTGTCATACTGCTGAACCACACAAGGAATCAGCCCACGGGCGTCGTATTTGAGCTCGGACGCAGTTGTCACTTGCTCCATTTAAAAATCCAATCTCACGGGAATACCCTGCGACGCCATATACTCCTTCACCTGGCGAATGCTGAAGGTTCCAAAGTGAAAGACGCTCGCCGCCAGCACGGCATCGGCCTCGCCCTCGATCACACCCTCGGCGAAATGCTCGAGCGTGCCCACGCCGCCGCTCGCAATCACCGGAATCGGCACCGCGCGGGCCACGGCGCGGGTGAGCGCCAGGTCAAAGCCGGCCTTGGTGCCGTCGCGATCCATACTGGTCAGCAGGATCTCGCCGGCACCGCGACGAGCCGCCTCCTCGGCCCACGACACCGCGTCGATACCCGTGGCGTTACGACCGCCCGCGGTAAAGACCTCCCACTTGTCGGCACCCGGCTCTCCGGGCAAACCGACGCGCTTGGCATCGATCGCCACGACCACGGCCTGGCTGCCAAACGCCGCGGCAGCCTGGCTGATCAACGACGGGTCGCGCACGGCCGCCGAGTTGAGCGACACCTTGTCGGCACCGGCGGCAACCATGGTGCGCATGCCCGCCAGGTCGCGAAAGCCGCCGCCCACGGTATAGGGAATGGCCAGTTCCTCGGCAGCATGCGCTGCCATCTCGATAGTCGTCGCGCGGTTATCGCTCGTGGCGGTAATGTCCAAGAAGACGACCTCGTCCGCACCCTCGCGGTCGTAGGCGCGCGCCAGCTCCACCGGATCGCCCGCATCGCGCAGGCTCACAAAGTTGACGCCCTTGACCACACGGCCGTCCTTGACGTCCAGGCAGGGAATCACACGTTTGGTAAGCATGGGCTACTCCTCCCCTCGGGCGGCGGCTAGCGCCTGTACCAGCGTAAAGTTGCCCTCGTAGAGCGCACGGCCGGTAATGGCGCCCTCGATGGCATCCTCGCCCACCGCGGCAAGCGCGCGGATATCGTCGAGCGTCGAGATACCACCCGAAGCCACGACGGGAAAGCCCGCGACCTCGGCCACATGGCGATACGCCGCCACATCGATGCCCGTCTGCATGCCATCGCGCGCGATGTCGGTATACACCAGATGCTTAAAGCCCAGCTCGGAAAGCTGCGCCACGGCGTCGTCGAGCGCCACGCCCGCGCCGTCACGCCAGCCGTTCACCTTGACCTGGCCGTCGCGCGCGGCGATATCTGCCACCAACAGCTCGCCAAAGCCTTGGGCTGCCACCTCGGCAAAACCCGGCTCGGTCACGAGCACCGTGCCTAGTGCAATGCGGCGCGCACCATAGCCGGCCAGCTCGTCGATGCGCGCGAGCGAACGGACGCCGCCGCCCACGTCCACGGACAGGCCGTCGACGCCACAGATGGCCTTAATCGCCGCCGAGTTGGCAGCGCATGTGTCCTCGTCCTCGCCAAAGGCAGCGGACAGGTCGACGACGTGCACCCAGCTTGCGCCCTGCTCGGCAAACGAGCGGGCGACGGCCACGGGGTCATCGGAATATACCTTGCAGCGGCTGCGGTCGCCGCGCTCCAGGCGCACGACCTTGCCGCCGATCAGATCGATTGCGGGAAACAGGATCATCGGCCAGCCTCCTCGACGATGTTGACGAAGTTCTTAAGAATGCGCTGACCCAGCGCGGAGGATTTCTCGGGATGGAACTGGCAGCCCCACACGTTGCCATGGCGCACGATGCACGGGAAGCTCCGTGTATAGTGCGTGCGCGCCAGCACATCGGCGGCATCGGCATCGTCGGCCACCGCATAGCTGTGGGTGAAATACATGTTGGCACCCTCGGCAAAACCGGCGAGCAGCGGGTCGGCCGCACCGGCGGGCGTCATGTGCACCTGGTCCCAGCCCACGTGCGGCACCTTCAGGCGGCTCGACTCCAAGCGCGTGCACGAACCGCGCATAATGCCCAGGCCATCGACCCAGGGGCCACCGGCCTGCTCGGGGGTGTTGCCGTCGGCGACCACGCCCTCGTCCGCCGGCACCCCCTCATTGCCGCGTTCAAAAAATAATTGAAGGCCCAGGCAGATGCCGAGCAGCGGAGTTCCGGCGGCAACGGCGTCGAGCGCCGCGTCCGCCTCGCCGCTCTGGCGCATAAAGGCGATCGCGTCATAGAACGCGCCCACGCCCGGGATGACCAAGCCGTCGGCGTTGCGGATCTGCTCCGGATCGTCCGACGTACAGGCGGCGGCACCGGCGCGCGCAAGCCCGCGCACAACGCTCGACAAGTTGCCCTTGTGATAGTCGACCACCACGATCTTCGGTTCGCCCACGCGATCCCTCCTTTTCCCCATTCAAAACCTGTCCCTTTTTGGCAGGTTACAGTGAACCCTTGGTGCTGGGGATGCCCTGCACGCGGGGATCGAGCTCGCAGGCGTGGCGCATCGTGCGGCCCACGGCCTTAAAGGCGGCCTCGATAATGTGATGCGAGTTGCCGCCCGCCAGCTCGCGCACGTGCAGCGTGAGCTTGGCGTCGCGCGCAAAGGCGTAGAAGAACTCGACGGCCAGCTCGGTATCGAAGCTGCCCACGCGCTCGGTCGGCACGGGCAGCTCGCAGTAGGCCTGCCCGCGGCCCGAAATATCAACAGCAGCCATCACAAGTGTCTCGTCCATGGCGATCGCCGCGTCGGCAAAGCGCGTAATGCCCGCCTTGTCGCCCAGCGCCTGGCAAAACGCCTCGCCCAGCACAATACCCGCGTCCTCGACGGTGTGGTGCGCATCGACCTCGACGTCGCCCACCGCGTGCACCGTCAGATCGAACAGGCCATGGCGACCAAAGGCGTTGAGCATATGGTCGAAAAACGGTACACCGGTCGAGATATCGCACACGCCGCTTCCGTCCAGGTCGAGCTTTACGACAATGTCGGTCTCACCCGTCTTGCGGGTCACCTCGGCATAACGGCCCATCTACATCTCCTCCTTCACCAGCGCAGCAAACGCAGCCAGCACCTCGTCGTTTTCCCGCGGCGTACCCACGGTAATGCGTAGGCAGTCCGCGAGCCCCGGCGCATAGCTAAAGTCGCGCACCAAAATCGAATACTCGTCGCGCAGGCGCTCGCGCACGCGCGTGGCATGCGGCGTGCGCACGAGCACAAAGTTCGCCGCGCTCGGCCATGCCTCCACGGGCAGGCCCTCGGCAGCCATCGCGCGCAGGGCGGCCAGCTCGCGCTCACGCTCGGATGCGACTTGCGCCACCACGGGCGCATACGCATCGCGGGCGCGCACGCAGGCAAGCGCCGCCGCCTGGCTCAGCACGTTGACCGAATAGATCTGGCGAATCGCCGCGAACACCTCGATAACCTCAGGCGCCGCGATCACATAGCCCAAGCGCGTGCCGGCGGCGCCAAACGCCTTGGACAGCGTGTGCAGAATCACCAGGTTGGGGTGCTCGGCGATAAGGCCCTGCGCCGTGGTGGCCGCGCCAAACGAATCGTCGGCAAACTCAACGTAGGCCTCGTCGACCATAACCATGCCGGGGCACGCATCGCACAGAGCCGCGACAAAGTCGAGCGGGGCCACGTCGCCCGTTGGATTGTTGGGCGAGGTCACGATCGCCAGGTTGCACGCGGGCGCCGCGGCGAGCACCGCTGCCTGGTCGAGCTCAAAGCTCGCCGGATCGCGCCACACGTCGCGCACCTCGGTCTGGCACAGCGACGCAAAGAAGGCGTACTCGCTAAAGCACGGCGGGCAGTTGAGCAGAGTCCGCCCCGCGCCGCCAAACGCCAGCAGGTAGTTATAGAGCAGCTCATCGCCGCCGTTGCCCACGCAGATATTCTCGCGCGTCACGCCATGCCAAGCAGCAAGCTCGTCGCGCAGGTCGTTGGACATGGGATCGGGATAGCGGTTGAGCGGCGTGGCAGCAAGGGCCGCATCGACCGCCTCGCGCACACCGGCCGGCACAGGATAGGTGTTCTCGTTGGCCGAAAGGTTGATGCGCGTGGGCGTAAAGTTGGGATCATAGGGCTCAATACCGGCCAGGTAAGGCTGGACGAGCTCCTTCATGCGGGGTGAAAGCTCGGCCATATTAGGCCTCCTCGCCGGCCGCACCGGCGGCACTGCTCGCAGCCGCCGCCAGGTCTACGCCCTCAGCAACCGTCGCCACGGCGTCGCCCGGCCAGGCAACCTTGGTCAGGTCGGCCGCGGCCAGCGACTCAGCGCTCACGGAGTCCTCGCCCTGCTCCAGCACGCGACGGCGCAGTGCGGCCGAAAGCGCGTGTGCCCACAGGCCCTCTGCCTCGGCCAGGCGCTGCGTGGCGGGAGCGTCGAAAAGCAGGCCCTCGGGCGTATAGCAAATGACGCTCGAGCGCTTGACGAACTCCTCCACCGAAAGCGGGTTGGAGAACATGGCCGTGCCGCCGGTCGGCAGCGTGTGGTTGGGGCCGGCGACGTAATCGCCGAGCGGCTCGGAGCTCCAGGCGCCCACAAAGATGGCGCCGGCGTTGCGAATGCCGCCGAGCAGGCCCATCGCGTCCTTGCAGTGCAGCTCCAGGTGCTCGGGCGCCACGGTGTTCACGGCCTCGACAGCGGCGGCCATGTCGGCGGCAACCACGATCGTGCCCTCGTTGTCGAGCGAGGCACGCGTGATCTCGGCGCGCGGCGACTGCACGACCAAGATGTCGATGCCGGCCTCGACCTCGCGCGCAAACTGCTCGTCGCAGGTCACCAGATAGCAGGCGGCCAGCGGATCGTGCTCGGCCTGGGCCATCAGATCGGCCGCGACCACCATGGGCTTGGCCGTGGCGTCGGCCAGCACGCAAACCTCGGACGGGCCGGCGACCATGTCGATGCCCACGTCGCCCGACACGATCTGCTTGGCCGCGGCGACAAAGGCGTTGCCCGGACCGGTGATCTTGTCGACACGAGGAATGGTCTCGGTGCCATACGCCAGCGCGGCCACGGCCTGGGCGCCGCCCACCATATAGATCTCGTCCACGCCGCCGAGCTTGGCAGCCGCAAGCGTATACGGGCTGATCAGGCCATCTTTTTGCGGCGGAGTCACCATGACCACGCGCTTGACGCCGGCCACCTTGGCGGGGATGGCGTTCATGAGCACGGTGGAGGGATACTGCGCGCGGCCTCCCGGCACGTAGATGCCGGCCGCGGCAAGCGGGGTCACCTTAACGCCGAGCATCGTGCCGTCCGGGCGCGTGGTAAACCAGCTCTGCTCGACCTCGCGCTGGTGGAATTCGCGAATCTGGCGCGCAGCCTTCTCGAGTGCGGCGACAAAGGCCGGATCGAGGCCCTCGAGCGCGGCATCGATCTGCTCCTGCGGCAGGCGGAAGCTTTCCAGCTCAACACCGTCAAAACGCTGGCAGTAATCGCGCACCGCGGCATCGCCGTTGGCGCGCACGTTGGTCACGATATCGCGGGCGGCGTCGACGATATTTTGCGGCAACACGCCCTTGCGGTTGAGCTGATTGGTGACGAGGCGCTCGCCGGGAGCAAGTTTGATGGTCTTCATATCGGTATCCCCTATCGGTTGAGGTTGCGTCTGAGAAACGTGAGACCAGGCGGCGGCGACAATCGACCCGCAGCCCGGATATGGGGGCGCCCGCACGCGCTCGCGCTATTGTGCCGAGCCCGCGACGGGCTCAAAATGCTTGTCCTTCACGGCCGCCGCCAGGCGATCGGCCAGGTTGCGCACACGTGGGTCCAGGCGCGCCGCGCCCGGGTTAACGAAGAAGCGCGCCGTGCAGTCCATAATGCGACCAGTAATAACCAGGTCGTTGTCGCGCAGGGTCGCGCCCGTGGCGGTAATGTCCACGATGCGGTCGGTCATACCGACGATGGGGCCCAGCTCGATGTTGCCGTGCAGCGAGACGATATCG
>URWS01000104.1 GCA_900551605.1 uncultured Collinsella sp.
GCTCAACCCCGTGGCACTTGCCCTGCTCGCCGTCGGCGGCGTGTGCTACACCGCGGGCGTACCGTTCTATATCGCCAAAAACGTGCGCTATCTGCACAGCGTGTTTCACCTGTGGGTGCTCGCCGGCAGCATCTTCCAGTTCATGGCGGTGATCCTCTTCGTAATCTAGCGACCATGCCTGCGCGCCCGCGTTCTCGTTTGGGCGCCGGCGCAATTGCCGTATCCGCCGTCAACGTTTTAATCCGACGTCCCGAATCTTGGAGGTTCGAGAAACTCCCGATGGACATAACCATCTCCCTTATTACCACCCTCGTTTTGACCCTCATCAACGGCTACTTCTCTATGTCTGAGATGGCGCTCACCACGGCCAAGCGCGCCGTGCTGGAGCACGAGGCCGAGGAAGGCGACAAACGCGCCGAGCATGCCATTAAGCTAGCTGCCGACTCCGACCAGCTGCTCGCCACCATCCAGGTTGCCATTACGCTCGTGGGCTTCGCCTCGTCCGCCGTCGCCTCGACGAGTCTGTCCGACCCGCTCGCCACGTGGCTCATGAGCTTTGGCATCGCGCCGCTCTCCGCCATCGCGCGCGGCCTGGCGCCGGTCATCATTACCGTCGCGGTCGCCTTCGTATCCATCGTGATCGGCGAGCTCGTCCCCAAGCGCATCGGCCTGGCCAATGCCGAGGGCGTGTCCAAGCAGGTCGTGGGCCCGCTTTCCGTGTTCCAGAAGATCGCCCGTCCGCTCGTGTGGCTGACTGGCGCTTGCTCCGATGGCCTGGCCCGCATCCTGCGCATCAAGAGTGCCGACGACCGCCAGAACGTCTCGGAAGAAGAGATCAAGTACATGGTCTCGGAGCAGGACGACCTGCTCGACGAGGAAAAGCGCATGATCCACGAGATCTTCGACCTGGGCGACACCGTTGCCCGCGAGGTCATGGTGCCGCGCGTGGACACCACCATGTGCGAGGACGACGAGACGGTCGCCGACGTGCTGTCCACCATGCGCCAGACCGGCTTTAGCCGTATCCCCGTCTATCACGAGGATCCCGACAACGTCGCCGGCATTGCGCACATCAAGGACCTGATTCAGCCCGCGCTCGACGGCAAGGGCGACCAGCCCATCGCCAGTTTTTTGCGCGACGCCACCTTTGTGCCCGACACCAAGGACATCCTGCCGCTGCTGTCCGAGATGCAGACCTCTCACGACCAGATCGTGGTGGTCGTGGACGAGTACGGCGGTACGGCCGGCATTATCACCATCGAGGACATCGTCGAGGAGATCGTCGGCGAGATCGAGGACGAGTTCGACCCCGACAACAAGTACCTCACGCGCCTTTCGCGCCGCGAGTGGCTCGTTGATGGGCGTTTTTCGTGCGATGACGCGATTGAGCTTGGTTGGCCGCTCGAGGAAAGCGATGATTATGAGACCATCGCCGGCTGGATTTTGGAGCTTTGCGACTCGGTGCCCGACATCGGAGAGGTGTTTGAGGTTGCGGGGTACAAGTTTAAGGTGCAGTCGATGCGTGGCCAGCGCATCTCGCTTATTCGCGTGATCGCTCCGGCCGAAACCGATAAGAAAGATTCCGAGTCTTCGGCAGAGAAGCCGGCGACGTCGGGTGCGGGCTCTGTGGATCCGCACGATGGCGACGAGTAGGGCAAGGAAGAGTAGGGGAGAGTTATGGCAGGCCTGTTCAACATCCTTAAGGTCACCGTCAGCGAGGACAAGATCTGCGCGCATGTGCTGGTGAACCCCGGCATGCCGCTCATGACCTCGGAGGATATCGAGGCCACGGCGCGCGTGTATTACCTGGTGCCGGCGATTGCCAAGCACCTGTGCCTGGGTGATTCCGGTCGCGAGTTCCAGGACTGCATGGGCCAGACCGAGCTCTGCCACCTGCTGGAGCACGTGACGGTTGAGCTCATGAACGAGACCGGTCTTGCCGGTAGCATCTCGTGCGGCCGCACGCGCGTAAGCGAGCACGACGAGCGCGTCTTTGAGGTTGAGCTTTCGTGCCCCGACGACGCGCTGGCCATCGGTGCGCTGTCTTCGGCCACCTTTATGATGGACTGGGCGTACCTGCACGCCGACCAGCCTGCCCCCGACGTGGAAGGCACGGTCGCGGGTTTGCGCAACCTGGTGTTGGGCATGCGCGCCGAGGGCGAGGGCAAGGATCCTCGCGAGGCCGTCGCCGCTGCGAACGGCGAAGATGCTGCCGAGGACGAGGGCGCTGACGAGGGCGATGTGCCGGCCGACGCCGAGCCCGTTGCCGATGCGACCGCCGAGCCTGTTCCCACCGAGCCCCAGGGTGTCCCCAACTTTGACGACGAGCCCCAGGTGGCGATTGATACCGAGGGCGCGGTTGCCGAGAACCACGAGGCCTCTGCTGCCGTCTTTGGCGGTGCCGCGACGGTTCCGGCAGGACCTGCGCATGAGGGCGGCCTGCCGCTCGTGGACGGCGCCGGCGAGGACCCGGGTGCCACAGTAGCCATGCCGGCTATGCCTCAGGAGTAGGCCTACGCGTTTATCACCATCACGTACCTGCGCCTTTGCCGTACGCAGATGAGCGGAGCGGCAAGTGATGCGCTGCGGGTATAATGGACAGCATTCAAACGGTGGGCACCGACGTGCCCGCAGGAGAGGAATGATCATGGGTAAGACTTTCAGCTTTGTCTCTGGCGCACTTTTTGGTGCCGCTGCCGGCGCTATTGTCGGCGTTGCCCTCGCCCCGCGCTCGGGCGCCGAGACCCGCGCCATGGCTGCCGATATCGCCAACGACGCCTGGGACAATATGCGCGACACCTACGAGCACAGCGCCGAGGAGGCCCGTGCTGCGGTGAATGACTTTGGCCCGATGGTAGACGCCAAGACCGACGACCTGCGCGCTAAGGTCGATCTGGCCCGCGAGCGCATGGACCAGCTGCGCGAGCAGCTCAACGACGCCATTTCGGGCGGCAACGTGACGCCTGCAGCCGACGTCGTGGTCGAGAACGCCGTCGAGGCTGATACCGAGGCTGCGGAGCCCTCGACCGAGGCATAATGCGCGCCGGGGATTTTGTCGGCGCCAAGATCTATCGCAAGCCTACCGAGGACAAGCGCATCAAAAAGGACGGCACGCCGCGCAGCCCTAAAAAGCTCGGAAAGATTCACTTTCCGGTCTTTACCCCGGGCGGTACGCGCGTGGTCGGCTTTATGGTCCGCCAGTCCGATATCGCGGGCATGATCGAGCGTCCCGACCGATTCGTAGCGCTCGACGCCATTGGTGTCTACGAGGGCGCCATTGCGGTCGATGACGTCAAGGACACGTACGATGCCGCCGCTGCCAAGCGCCTCGACATCAACCTGGACGATTGCATCATCTGGGTCGGTATGGACGTGCGCACGGAATCAGGCGACGTCGTGGGCTATTGCTCGGACGTTGAGTTCAAGCCACGCTCGGGCATCGTGCAGGCATTCTATGTGACCGCCGGTGCTGCTTCGAGTGTTTTGGTTGGTGACACGCAGGTGCCGCCGACGATGCTGCGCGGCTATGCGGACGGCGCGATGATTGTTTCGGACGAGGTCAAGTCGCTCGGGTATTCGGGCGGTGCGGCTGCCAAGGCCGCCGAGGCCAGCGTCGTGGTGGGCGACAAGGTCAAAAAGGGCGCCAAGGTGCTCGACGACAAGGGATCGGTTGCCGTGGACAAGGGCAGTCGCGCACTGGGCAAGCAGCTCGGCAAGACGCGCGGCATGTTCAAGGCCTTTAAGGACGAATACCAAAAGGCGAGCGGAGGCTCGTCAAAAGCTACAAAATAGCGACGTACCAAATGATGGGAGGCAAGCCGGAGACCTGTTGCTCCGGCTTGCTGTGTTTATGGGGGAGGGCACATGCGCCAAAACGGATCCAACTTAAACGGGCGTTCGGGTGCGCGTCCGACGGCGCGCCGCGACCTGGGGCAGCTGCCCAGCGGTCAGCGCAAGCGTCACCGTAAGCCCGGCGCGATGTATCTCAACCATAGCCGCGGCTTTAGCGACCGCAGCGCTCGCATCGGCAACAGCCGCACACCCCGTCGTTCGTCTCGCCTGCCCTATGCGCTCATCGCCGTGGGCTGTGCGCTCGTGCTGTTTATCGCTGCCGTCGTGGGCTACGTCAACCGCAGTGTGGACGTGGAGCTCAACGGCCAGAAGACCGCGGTGCGTGTGGGCTCTACGCTGCAGAATCTCATCGATGACCAGGAGTTGACTGACACCTACGACGCAGGCGACCTGCTGGCCGTCGATGACAGCGTGCTCAAGCGCCATGGGGGCGAAAAGCTGTCGGTGAAGGTCGACGGCAAGCGCGTGAAGCAGGGTAAATGGGATAGCCGCGAACTTGAGGGCGGCGAGAAGGTGACGGTCAAGGATGGCCGTAACACCTACGAGAAGCACGAGGTTCAGGCTACGGTTATCGAGCCCAAGCTCAAGGTCGAGGGTACGGGCGCTATCGAGTATGTGCAGACATGGGGTGTCCAGGGCCGCTCCGAGGTGTGGATTGGTGAGCAGTCGGGCAAGACGCAAGACCGCGGCGAGGTTGTGCCCGCCACCGATTGCGTTGTTGCGTGCGCCAGCGTGGCGCCCAAGGGCAACAAAAAGTACGTGGCGCTGACGTTTGACGAGGGTCCGAGCGGCGCTACCAAGCAGATCTTGCAGGTGCTCAAGGAAAAGGGCGTTACCGCGACGTTCTTCCTTTCGGGTGATGCGGCCGAGGCCTCGCCTGCCACGGCCAAGGCGATTGTCGATGCCGGGTGCGAGATCGGATCCAACAGCTACAGCGACGATTCGCTCAAGGGTCAGGACCGTGAGGCGGTACGCGAACAGATCACGAAAGGCACCGACGCGATTAAGTCGGCGACCGGCGTGAAGACGATGCTGCTGCGTGCTCCCTACGCTGCCTTTGACGAGCAAAACTGGATTGATGCGATGGACCTGGTCTCCGCCGTGGTCTCGTGGAATATCGACTCGGGCGACTGGCTGCTCAACGGTGCCGACGAACAGGTCTCGACGGTGCTCGATTCGGTGACGCCGGGCAATATCGTGCTGCTCACCGATAGAGACGAATGCGCCGAGCAGACACTCGAGGCGCTGCCGCAGATTATCGACGGCCTCATTGCCGACGGCTACAAGATCGTGACGCTCAGCGACCTGGTCAAGACGGACACGTCGCTGAGCAAAAAGCTCACCTCGCTGACGAAGGTCACCATGCCCAAGGACGCCGTGTTCCCCCAACTTGCCGAGGACGACGACACCACAGAGTAGTCGTTGGGTAGTCGTTTAGGAACGTCCCCAATGACTATGTCACGGATGCGTCAGCGTTTGGTATGCCTGCAATGTGCAGCGCATAAATTCGATGCCGCAGGGCGATGCTGATGCTATAGTTACTGCGGTTAATGAGGGTCAAGAGAAAGGTTACAGGTGAAATCCAAACCTCGACCATACAGTCGATGACCCCATGCAGGTGCTTTTTGCGCATGCACGGGGTGTAAGCGTCGAGCGGCGTGCCGCCCGCGCATGCGTATACATATCCAGAAGCCCCCGGACGCCGCACGCGCGGCCGCGTCCGGAGGAATTATGATGGGGAGCACCATTGAATTATCTGAGTGAGATGCTCAAATTGCCGGTCTTGGACGTCGACGGCGAAAAGCTCGGCGTGGTCAACGATTTTGGTATTGCTACCGGCGAAGTTTTTCCGCACGTGACGTCGCTCGCGTTCCGCGGACCCGGCAAGACGCCGTTTATGATCAGCTGGCGCAAATGGGTCGACCGTATCGACGAGACGGGTGTACACCTTAAGACGTCGGCCACCGAAATCCGTTTTTCGTACCTGCAGCCGACC
>URWS01000105.1 GCA_900551605.1 uncultured Collinsella sp.
GCCTGTTTGTCGACCGGTATTCAACCATGGAGGTGTTCTCCGTGGTTGCCTCCGCCAGAGAAGATGCCGTGGTGTGATACACCGCCACGGTATAGTCGGCATTCGACTTGTCCTCCATCATGGCAGCGTACTTCTCGATATCGCCGGGCAGCGACCTGACCGTCACCTCGTAGTCGCCCTTGGTGTTGACAGCAAAGACACTCGTGTCCGCCGAGTTGGCGGCCTCGACCGCACCGGCGATGCCGTGTGCAGAGCACAGCCTGTAGCCTTTGAGCGGATTGCCCGTGACCGCCGTCCACGCGTTTTCATCCGTGTTTTCCTTGGTCTCGTCGGTGCGCTTGAGCACGACGGCAAAGGTCGTACCCGCGTTAATGGGTTTGTTCTTATTGTCTTTTGTGTTTTGAGAAAGGGAAATGGTCTCCTTGGCGGCCAGATAGCCACCGTTCAGCCACATGCGGCTGCCCATCCATGTGTTTTTATCGGCCGTGGTGACCGTCGTTTGCGGTGCAACCACCACGCCGCCCGAGCCATTCGTCGCAGCCTTTTTGTACTGCAGGTGCAGCTCACCTGGTGTTGCGGTGGTCGATGAGGTCAGACTCGAGCGATATCCCGCAGGCAGCTCTATCTCCTTGAGTACAAAGTAGTCGTGCCCCTCAGCATGCTCTTGGTCGAACGAGAGAACGGAGTCATCCGACTTTTGAAGTATCAGCTGACCCCCGTCTTTTGTCTCGCCTTGAGCAATGAGCTCGCCCTCATTCCAGTCAGTTTTTGGTCCATCTGACCGATACAGCGCGAAGGTTGCACCATTGACCGCCTCGCCGTTCTGGTTGACCTTCTCAACCTCAGACGACGGCAGGGTAGTGAGGTTGAACTTGAGCGACATGTTCGATGCGCCCGCGCCGCGCTCCAGATAGAAGAAGCTCAGCGTATGCTTGCTGCTGTCACAGAAGGTGTTGCCGCGGAAGTTGGAGGTATTTACGCCGGCGGTGTCGAACTTCGCTTTGATGGTGGTATTTTCGATGTCCTTCCGGGTTCCATTCGCACCGTCAATATGGCCGACTTTCACTTCGCCGGTGGCAAAGTTGATCTCGAGCGTTGCCTTCTCGTGAATGCCGCCCAAGTCGCCCACGAGCACGCCATCGATGTAGACCCACACGTCATCGTCGCCCGAGAACTCAAAAATCATATCCTTGTTATCGGTGGTCTTTCCGCTCGCAGGCTGGACAAACTCCGTGGTCATGGACATGCCAAAGTGGTGGTTGAGCTTATCGTTCGTTCCGTCCGTTATCGGTTTGGGAGAGAGCTGACCGTTCTGCTCTTCAAAAACCTTCTCAGCCGAGTCAAAGGGGAAGAACTGACCTAGATTCTCACTTGATACGCTGTCCTTATATACGCCCGCTTTAGCGTAGACGTTAAAGGAATTCGTTGTGGAGTTGTACACGGCATAGTTGCCTTTAGAACCGTACGAGTCGTAAACGTAGTATCCGTTCTCAAGTTGGAAAAGGCCCTGTACGTTGTTGTAGACAGCTTTGCCGTCCTGCTGGTGATTTTCCTGGCTGGCGTTGTTAAAGAGGTATGCGAGCGATTCGTCAGTGTACTTATCGCTCGAACCGTAGGAGGTATACGTACCGGCATCGATCGACGGGTAACCGCCTACCAGCTTCTTCTTCACAAAAGAAAGGCGTCCGGAACCATCAATAACGCTTTTGCCCGTCCATTTGTTAATGCCCGTGCCTGCGCCACTATTAAATTTGAGCTGATGACCCTTATTGATGCCGCCGTTGATATTATTGACAGTTGCCGATTTATCGTTGTCGCCATCCACGACCCAGTAGTCAAACAGATTGACCGTGGTGTCGGTGGGATTCACCGTCTTTACGGTATGGTTGCTATAGGGAACAACCTGGTCGGCCGACGCGCTCGTCGCACCAAACATGAGCGCGCACGCCGCCAGCGGGACGGCCAAAACCCTCAGGGCACGCTTGGCGGTATTGGTTTTCTTGCCAAAAGGCTTTAGCATTTCTCGAGCTCTCGCACACACGCGATTCATGAAGGCCCTCCCCAAATCCATGAGGACGGCAAGCAGCGGCTCATTATATATGTGTCGTCGTCCCCATCGATGCAAATATACGCCCCCCCCCGCGCAGAAACGCAAGGCGGGACATCGCAATATACTTAAAATTGTAGCAATTTAAACGACCCACTATTCCGCGTCAGGTTGCCACTCGGTCGTCAAATCGAACCATTCGCGCCATCAAAGGGGTTCGGCGGGATAAAACCGTCGGCAATCTTTATCCCCACAGCCCCACAAGGTAGCTAATTTGGGACGGGGCTTTTTTGACTACTTGGGCAATCAGATCGGCATGTAGTCAAAATAGCCGTCCCAAATAGACTGGTCTGACGCTGCGCCACGAAAAGGACCTATCTACTACGTTTAGGCCGCAGGGGTCAACCATAGCCGACTTTTTCGAAAATCGGCCAGCTCTCTACCTGCGGTTTTGTTTTTGCAAATTCCGGGATGGTCGAGGTAGCTCGGTTAAACGTAGTAGATGGCCGCATTTCGTGGCAAACGGTCCGACCCAAGGCCCAAGGCGGCCAGCCTCGGATGACCATTCACGAAGTTGCGGTGGAATACGGACTGAATTAGCGCCTTAAAGGCAAAAACACTCCGTATTTCACCGCAACTTATCGAGGGGATGGGTTTTAGAGGCGGGCGAGGCCGTAGGCTTGGGCAGCTGCCTCGCCAGCGCAGATGAGGTTGGTTGTGGCTTCTTGCGCACCGAGCGCCTGGTCGAGAGGCATGGGCTTGCGGCAAATCGGCAAAACCAAGTCAATACCCTGCTCATACACCGCATCCAGGTTGACGGCGCGCCCGCCCACGACGGCGACCACCGGCTTGCCATATCGCTTCGCACGACGAGCCACACCCACCGGTGCCTTACCGGCGGCGGATTGCTCGTCCATATTGCCCTCGCCCGTTATGACCAGGTCGACATCGCGCACGCGCTCGTCAAACCCCACGAGGTCGAGCACCGTCTCCACACCCGAGCGTAGCTCCGCGCCGAGCGCCAGCAACGCCGCGCCCAAGCCACCGGCAGCGCCCGCGCCGGGTACACCGAGCACCGAGCCAAATGTCCGTGCGCCCTCGGGTGTGCGCAACAACCCCTGGGCTCGAGCTCTGGCAATCGCCGCATCGAGCAAGCGACCGTAGCCGACCATCCAGCCGTCGTATCTGCGCAGCACCTCGACATCATCCGCCGGCAGGCCCTTCTGCCCGCCAAACACTGCCAGTGCGCCTCGACGCCCCACGAGCGGATTCTCGACATCCGAAAGCACAACGATGCGAGCATCATCCAAAGCCTGCAGCGCGGGCGCCAAATCAACGCTCGCCACCTGCTCAAGGCCGGCAAGACCGGGGGCGACATCGCATCCCTGATCATCGACCACGCGCGCGCCCAGCGCCTGCAGCATGCCGGCGCCACCGTCGTTGGCGGCACTGCCGCCCAGACCAATATAGAGTGTCCTTGCGCCCGTGCGAACTGCGCGAAGCATAAGCTCGCCCACGCCATAGGTCGAAGCCGCCAACGCCGCCGACTCCGTACAACTCGAATACCCAATACCCGCCGCCTCGGCCATCTCAATTACAGCCGAGTCGCGCTCGTCGTCCACCAACATCCGGGCAGACACGCGATCGCCCAAGGGACCTGCCACCTCGCAGGTCACAATCTCACCGCCGCACGCGGCGATGGCGTCGAGCGTTCCCTCGCCGCCATCCGCCAGCGGCAACGCGCGCACCTCGGCATCGGGCCACACACGGCGCATGCCCTCGGCAACCGCCGCCTCCGCCCGTGCACTCGACACGCTGCCCTTAAAGGAGTCGATCGCCAGCAGCACACGGCGGGGCCGGCGGCACGCAGGGCCAAAGTCAACCGCCATGCCAGCATCCTCACCGGCACCTGCAAGCGCTGCGGCGTGAGCAGCATGCGCCTCAAGGTTCGGACCGCAGCCACAGCCGCTGCCACCCGCTCCGCGCAGACCGCCAAAATAGTTACTCAGCAGCTCGCGGCATTCATCCGCCAGGACCCCAGCCGTCACGTTAAACCGATGGTTCAGGCGAGAATCGGCATTCAGGTCATACAGCGAACCCAGTGCGCCCGCCTTGGCGTCAGCCGCGCCATACGCGCAGCGCCCCACGCGCGCGTTAACCATAAGCCCCGCACACATGCAGCAGGGCTCGAGCGTTACATAGACCGTGCAATCGGAAAGGCGCCAGCGACCGAGCGACCGAGCGGCAGCGCACAGGGCCGCGAACTCTGCATGCGCCGAAGGATCCTGGTCGAGCTCGCGACGATTATGCGCCCGCGCGACGATCTCGCCCGCGCGCACCACCACAGCGCCAATGGGTACTTCGCCCACTGCCGCGGCGGCGCGCGCCTCCGCCAGTGCCTCGCGCATGAACTTCTCGTCGATCTCGGTGGTCGTCATCGTTCGCCTTCCCTGTTGCAAATTCAAAACGATGCTATCATTACGACTCACGGAGAGATGGCAGAGCGGTTGAATGCGGCGGTCTTGAAAACCGTTGAGCGCGAGAGCGTTCCGGGGGTTCGAATCCCCCTCTCTCCGCCACTTCTAGTGATGCACCGGCGTCATGGTTCGCTCGAACAGCGCATCGACCACGTCGGCCATCTCGGGTCGACGCTCGAGGTCGTGACCCGACTCCCACCATATCGTGAAAAGTCGAATAATACCGCCGGCGACAAACTCAGACGTCGTCTCGAGTGACACGGGGGCCAGGGCATCCTCGGCAAGCACGTTCATCACACGCTCGCGGATGGAGCGGGCAATGCGGTCGCAAATAACGTTGGTCAACATGCCCGACATGCTGCTTGCCAAAATGTTATCCATGAGCTGCTCGTGCGCCAGGATCAAATCCATGGCATCGTCCAAAATCGCGTGTCGAAGCGCGCGCACGTCCTCGGCAGACACTGCGCCGGCCTCATCGGGCTGTTTTTGCGGCAAGCCCGACATGAGCTCATCGATATAAAAGGCGAAGTAATCGTTTTTATCGCGAAAGTGCTTATAGAACGTCGTGCGGCGAATCATGGCCCGGTCGCACAGCATAGCAACCGTCAAATCCTCAAACCGATGCTCTTCCAAAAGCTCGGTAAAGGCATCGAACAGGGCACGATAGGTTTTCTTGATGCGAAGGTCCATCCGTATCGCCATCCTCAAGGCGTAGACAGCATTCCTTAATTTGTCGCATATCTTACACCTGTACCGCCCGTTCGATATTGGCGCCCCCTCCCTGGTTGAAACACAACGCTTACCGGAAAGTTCGGCACCGCCAAAGGTTGTGGGTATACTAAATACCGTTACACCAACGGCAGCTGGCGCGAAACGCCGCGGCCATTCGAAACGGAGACATCATGGCTACCATCATCATCGGTATCGTTGTTGTCGTTGTGATTGTCTGCGCCATCGCCGGCATCTACAACAACATGGTTACCAAGCGCAATCGCATCGATAACGCCTGGCAGAACATCGACACGCAGCTGCAGCGCCGCAACGACTTGATCCCCAACCTGGTCGAGACCGTCAAGGGCTACGCCAAGCACGAGCAGGACACGCTCGCCGCCGTGGTCAACGCGCGCAACGCCGCCGTGAGCGCCACCACCCCCGAGGCCAAGATGGAAGCCGACAACGTGCTGACCGGTGCGCTGCGCCAGCTCTTTGCCGTGGCCGAGGCCTACCCCGACCTTAAGGCAAACACCAACTTTACGCAGCTCCAGGCATCACTCGAGGATACCGAGAACAAGGTGAGCTACGCGCGCCAGAGCTACAAC
>URWS01000106.1 GCA_900551605.1 uncultured Collinsella sp.
TCCTGCCAAAGCCTCGCCGCCTCGAGGGCCTCGTCGCGGCCGAGGCGCAGTACACTCTCTTCTTGGGGCATCGCCTTTCCTTCCATTCGTCACCTTCATTACTCCAACGACGAATTCTAGGCGGTGTCCCCTCCCTTTCAAGAAAGAGAAGAGGCGGGGCATGCCCCGCCTCTTACACCACATCTCTGCGCGCTACCCTTCCCATTACAGATTGCATAAAAAGGCTGGGATATTTTTCCTGATCCTGATGTACCCCCGCCCGTGCCGTGCAAAAAACGGAGTATTCAGCACCGCGAGCTCTGCCGGTGCCGCTGCAGTCGGGTGGCATTGCGGAGATCGACGTCATTTTGGGGTCCGACGTGGCGCGAGGCATGCTTGTTTGTCTCGACGAGGCCTGTCTGCCGACCCAAATCGCCGGTCGAAGGCTACCGTGGGACTAATTAGATGCGCCCGGTGCGTATGCATTTGTCCCGGCCTGCTGAAAACTCCCAAAAATGCACGGTGCTCCCCAGGGGACCCGTGCTCGCAACGAAAACCATGCCCATGTCGCTATCCGCATCGCCTTTTGCTGCACTGACTTTTCTGAATGCCGGGCTCGAATTAGTTAACCTGCCTCCCGTGTGGCTCCGGAGGGGCGGGGCATAAGGTTTATCGCGAGTTCCGCACGAGCCGAAGGCCACTTAATGTGGCCTTCGTGCGAGCAGGACTGCCCGAGCAGGAAACCTTATGCCCCGCCCCTCCGGAACCACACGGGGGCCACCGTTAGGTTATCCCCCGGCATTCAGAAAATCTAAGTGCCAAAAAATAAGATTTTTTGACTCCGTGTTGTATAACCCGCCATTCGTGGGTACCATTCAACGCGTACGCAAACAAAAAGGGTTAATTCGCGCGGTATAACCGCGCGGCCCAAAAAGGAGGAGACAAGCATGTCGTCTTTGAAGCCGCTTGCAGATCGTGTTCTGGTCAAGCCCGACGAGGCCGAGCAGAAGACCGCTTCTGGTCTGTATATCGCCAGCAACGCCCAGGAGAAGCCGCAGCGCGGCACCATCGTTGCCGTGGGCGCCGGCAAGGTCAACGACAAGGGTGAGCGCATCCCCATGGACGTCAAGGTTGGCGACGTTGTCATCTACGGTAAGTTCGGTGGCAACGAGGTCAAGGTCGACGGCGAGAAGTATCTGCTGATGCGCGCCGACGACATCTACGCCGTCGTCGAGGCCTAGTCTCGTCAGAATCTCTGATTCGTCTTTGAACGCGCCCGCCGCATAGGACTCGGAAGCGGCGACGCGAGTCACATTTCTTTTGGAGGATTACCTACCATGGCAAAGAATATTACGTTCAACACCGATGCCCGCGCTAAGCTCGCCAAGGGCGTCAACACTCTGGCCGATGCCGTTACCGTCACCATGGGCCCCAAGGGTCGCTACGTCGCTCTGCAGCGCACGTTCGGTGCCCCGACCATCACCAACGACGGCGTTTCCGTCGCCAAGGAGATCGAGCTCGAGGACAACATCGAGAACATGGGCGCTCAGCTGGTGAAGGAGGTCGCCACCAAGACCAACGACACCGTGGGTGACGGCACCACCACCGCAACCCTGCTCGCCCAGGCCATCGTCAACGACGGTCTGCGCAACGTCGCCGCTGGCGCCAACCCGCTGGCCATCCGTCGCGGCATCGACAAGGCCGTTAACGCCGCCGTCGCCGAGATGAAGAAGCAGGCCAAGCCGGTCGAGACCAAGGAGCAGATCGCTTCCGTCGGTACCATCTCCGCCGGTGACCCCGAGGTCGGCGAGAAGATCGCCGAGGCCATGGAGGTCGTGGGCAAGGACGGCGTCATCACCGTCGAGGATTCCCAGACGTTCGACATCACCATCGACACCGTCGAGGGCATGCAGTTCGACAAGGGCTATGTCTCCGCTTACTTCGTCACGGACAACGACCGCATGGAGGCCGTGATGAAGGATCCGTACATCCTCATCACCGACCAGAAGATCTCCAGCGTTCAGGACATCATGCCCGTTCTCGAGGCTGTCCAGCGCGCTGGCCGTGGCCTGCTCATCATCGCTGAGGACATCGACGGCGAGGCTCTGCCGACCCTGGTCCTCAATAAGATCCGTGGCGCCCTCAACGTCTGCGCCGTCAAGGCCCCGGGCTACGGCGATCGCCGCAAGCGCATCCTCGAGGACATCGCCGTCCTTACCGGTGGCCAGGCTGCCCTGGACGAGCTGGGCGTGAAGGTCGCTGACATCACCGCCGATATGCTCGGTACCGCTAAGTCCGTCACCATCTCCAAGGACAACACCGTCGTCGTCGGCGGCGCTGGCTCCAAGGAGGCCATCGATGCCCGCATCGCTCAGATCAAGGGTGAGATGGAGAATACCACCTCTGACTTCGACCGTGAGAAGCTCCAGGAGCGTCTGGCCAAGCTCTCCGGCGGTGTTGCCGTCATCAAGGTCGGCGCTGCTACCGAGTCCGAGCTCAAGGAGATCAAGCACCGCGTCGAGGACGCCCTGCAGGCTACCCGCGCTGCTGTCGAGGAAGGCATCGTTGCCGGCGGCGGCGTCGCCTTTATGGACGCTGCTCCTGCGCTCGACGCTGTCGAGATCGACGACCCCGAGGAGAAGATCGGCGTCGACATCGTCAAGAAGGCTCTGACCGCTCCGGTCGCTACCATCGCCAAGAACGCTGGCTTTGAGGGCGCCGTCGTGGTCGACAAGGTTGCCGAGCTGCCCGCTGGCCAGGGTCTCAACTCTGCCAACGGCGAGTGGGGCGACATGATCGAGATGGGTGTCCTCGACCCCGTCAAGGTCAGCCGCGTCACCCTGCAGAACGCTGCTTCCGTCGCCAGCCTGATCCTCATCACCGAGGCCACCGTCTCCGATGTGCCCAAGAACACCCAGCTTGAGGACGCTATCGCCGCTGCCACCGCTGGTCAGCAGGGCGGCGGTATGTACTAAGGCCGACAAGGTCTAGAACTCCCCACCGGGAATCCGCAGGGCGTGACGGGGTTTCTCCCCAGAACGTCCTCGGACATGCAAAGAGGCTCCGCATCGCGCTTCGCGCTGCGGAGCCTCTTTGCGTCCTGCGGAATGTTCCGGGGAGAAACCCCGTCACGCCCCCGGATCCCCTGCGTTTACGGCCTTGAGGTCGGCGTGGGCGGAGATCGTGGCTGATGGGGATACGTGTCCTGGTCGCTGTTTCGCGGCTTTGCCGCGAAAGGCGCGCCACTTTGGGGCGAGTGGGAGATGTGGCTGTTGTGGCAACTGGTCCCCTTCGCTGTTTCGCGCTTTGCGCGAAAGGCGCGCTACTTTGGGATGGGTGGGGAACGTGGTTGTTGCGGCAACTGATCCCCGCCACAAATTACCCTCGGCATACTTGCGTGAACGATTGCTCGTGTTACACTTGCAATTGCTGTTTCAGGGCGGGGTGGAATTCCCCACTGGCGGTAAATCGGGCGGTGCCAAAGGGGTGCCGTGGAGCAGGCGAGGCGTCTGCGACCGAGCCGATGAGTCCGCGACCCGTGCGTGTGTTGGTTCGCATGCCGGCTGAACTGGTGAGATCCCAGTACCAACGGTTAGAGTCCGGATGAAAGAGGCAGGTGATCTTATGTCTGAACAGTCGCAGCATATCCATTTTGAGAACACGAATAGGTGGAGCACCAAACAGCTCGTTACCATGGCGCTGATGTGCGCCCTGGGCGCCCTGTTTATGTACGTGCAGCTGCCCATCCTTCCTTCGGCGCCGTTTTTGACCTATGACCCGTCGCTGGTGCCGGCGATGGTGTGCGGGTTTGCGTATGGTCCCGGCGCCGGTACCGCTGTTGCCGCCATGGCGATCGTTATCCATGCGCTCACCACGGGTGACTGGGTCGGCGCGCTTATGAACTTGGTTGCCACGCTTGGCTATATTCTGCCCGCGGCTATCGTTTACCAGAAGATGCACACCTATAAGGGTGCCGTGATTGGCCTGGTGCTCGGCGTCATTGCCGCTACGGCGCTGTCTATGGTCGCAAACCTTACTATTGGCGTTTGGTTCTGGTATGGCTCGGTCGATGTGATCGCCCCGCTCATGATTCCTGCCGTGCTGCCGTTCAACCTTATCAAGACCGTGCTTAACTCGGTGTTGACACTGGCGGTGTATAAAGCGGTCTCCAACCTCATCACGCCTAAAAAGGACCAGGTCAAAGGCCGCGCATGATTGAGTGTCGGGGCGTTTCCTTTAGTTATGACGGTGCCGCACCGGCGCTCGACGGCGTCGATCTGAACATCGAGGACGGGGAGTTTTTCTGCATCCTCGGTGGCAATGGGTCGGGCAAGTCGACGTTTGCCAAGCATCTGAATGCGCTGTTGCAGCCCGATGCGGGCACGGTACGCATCAACGGCATGGATGCGTCCGACCCCGAGCTGGTCTACGACATTCGTTCGACCGCGGGCATGGTATTCCAGAATCCCGACGACCAGCTGGTGGCAACGCTTGTCGAAGATGACATTGCGTTTGGTCCCGAAAACCTAGGCGTGCCATCGGCGCAAATTGCGCAGCGCGTACGCGAGGCGCTGAAAGGCGTGGGCCTGGTGGGCTTTGAGCACCACGAGACCCATGCGCTTTCGGGTGGCCAAAAGCAGCGCGTGGCGCTTGCCAGCGTGCTTGCCATGGAACCGCGCGTGCTCATATTGGACGAGGCTTCCTCGATGCTCG
This sequence comes from uncultured Collinsella sp., assembly GCA_900551605.1. Taxonomy (GTDB): domain Bacteria; phylum Actinomycetota; class Coriobacteriia; order Coriobacteriales; family Coriobacteriaceae; genus Collinsella. The sequence continues at coordinate 4,693 of URWS01000106.1, forward strand.
ATCCGCGTGGACGCAAGGGCCTCATGAAGGCTTGCCGCGCGTTGCACGATCGCGGCATGACCATCGTGATGATTACGCACTTTATGGAGGAGGCCGCCGAGGCCGATCGTGTCGCCGTGTTTCAGACGGGACGAGTTGCCATGCTGGGCACGCCCGAGGAAATCTTGACGCGGGCGGACGAACTTGCGCAGCTCAACTTGGATATGCCGGCGTCGTGCTGTCTAGGTAGGACACTTCGTGAGAAGGGCGTACCCGTTTGCGCACAGGTGCGTGAGGCGGATATGGTCGCTGAGATTGTGCAGGCTTATGCCGAGCGAAGTGGAGCAGGCATCGCGGGGCAGTCTTCCGTATCCCAGTTGGGAATCGCTGACGGCACTGTTCCGGTAGACAACGAGGGCAACGCGTCGGAGCCCGTCATAGAGCTATCCCATGTTTCGTACAGTTATTCGCTCAGTCCGCGCGAGCGCCGCCGCTGGCATAAGCGCTCGGCCACTGCGGGCAAATCGAGCAAGCAGGCTCTCTGGGGAAACGACCCAAGCAGCCCGTGGGCGCTGCGCGATGTATCGCTGACGGTGCGTCGCGGCGAGTTCCTGGGGCTAGCAGGCCATACCGGCTCGGGTAAATCGACGCTGGTCCAGCATCTCAACGGGCTGATCCGTCCGCAGGAGGGAAGCATTTGCGCGCTGGGGCTCGACCTATCAAACAAGAAAGACGCCGCTGCGGTTAAGGCCAAGGTCGGCGTGGTGTTTCAGTATCCTGAGCGTCAGCTGTTTGCCGAAACCGTGGCGCAGGACGTGGCGTTTGGTCCGTACAACCTTGGCTTGCCGCAAGATGAAGTCGACCGTCGTGTTGAGTCATCGCTCTCACGCGTGGGCCTCGACCTTTCCACGGTCGGCGACAAGAGTCCCTTTGAGCTTTCGGGCGGTCAGCAACGGCGTGTGGCATTCGCCGGCGTGCTCGCCATGGAGCCCGAAGTCCTGGTGCTCGATGAGCCCATGGCGGGACTCGATCCGGCTGCGCGCAGGGATTTCCTTGAGCTTATCGATCGACTTCACCGCGATGGCCTGACCGTTGTCATGGTTTCACATAGTATGGATGACCTGGCCAATTGCTGTGACCGCATCGTCGTAATGAACGAAGGCGT
>URWS01000107.1 GCA_900551605.1 uncultured Collinsella sp.
ACTTATGCGATCGTCGGCAGCGTCAGATGTGTATAAGAGACAGCGAGAAGGTTCTCCGTTCCGCCGTTGCGAACGCCGAGAACAACAACGGTCTGCGTGCCGACAACCTGGTTGTCGCCGCTGCCTATGTTGACGAGGGTCCGACGCTTAAGCGCATCCGTCCCCGCGCCAAGGGTTCCGCTTCTCGCATTCTGAAGCGTACTTCCCACATCACCGTCGTCGTTGCTCCTCGAAAGGAGGCGTAAAGCTGTATGGGTCAGAAAGTCTACCCCACCGGCTTCCGTCTTGGCATCACCGAGAACTGGCGCTCCCGCTGGTTCGCAGAGAAGGATTACGCTAAGACCCTCGGTAACGATCTCGAGATCCGCAAGTACCTCGAGAAGCGTCTTTCCCGCGCAGCTGTCTCCCGTGTCGAGATCGAGCGCGCTGGCGACAAGGTGAAGGTCATCATCCTCACCGCTCGCCCCGGCGTTGTCATCGGTAAGAAGGGTGCCGAGATCGATACCCTCCGCACCGAGCTCGAGAAGGTCGCTGGCGTCTCCAAGGGCCAGCTCTCCGTCGACGTTGTCGAGATCAAGCGCCCCGAGCTCGACGCCAACCTCGTTGCTCAGTCTATCGCCGAGCAGCTCGAGGGCCGCGTTGCCTTCCGTCGTGCTATGCGCAAGGCTGTCCAGTCCGCCCGCAAGGCCGGCGCTAAGGGCATCCGTATCCAGTGCTCCGGTCGTCTCGGCGGTGCCGAGATGGGCCGTCGTGAGTGGTACCGCGAGGGTCGCGTGCCTCTGCACACCCTCCGTGCCAAGATCGACTACGGCACGGCTGTCGCCAGCACCACCATGGGCGCTTGCGGCGTGAAGGTCTGGATCTACCTGGGCGAGAAGCTCCCGGGCCAGCCTGTTCCCAACCCTGCACTCGAGGGCTCTTCCCGTCCTCGTCGTCGTAACTCCGAGAGGAGGGGTCAGTAGTGCTTGCCCCTAAGCGTATTCTTCACCGCAAGGTGCAGCGTGGCTCCATGAAGGGCCAGGCCAAGGGTAATACCGAGCTGCATTTCGGCGAGTTTGGTATCCAGGCTCTCGAGGCCCATTGGATCACCAACCGTCAGATCGAGGCCGCTCGTATTGCCATGACCCGCTACATGAAGCGTGGCGGTCGTGTCTACATCACGATCTTCCCCGATAAGCCCATCACCAAGAAGCCTGCCGAGACTCGCATGGGTTCTGGTAAGGGTAACCCCGAGGAGTGGGTGGCCGTCGTCAAGCCCGGCCGCATCATGTTCGAGGTCAAGGGCGTGCCCGAGGAGGTCGCTCGCGAGGCTCTGCGTCTTGCTCAGCACAAGCTCCCCATCAAGACCAAGATTGTGGTTGCCAAGAACGCTGAGCAGCGCATCGAGAAGGAAATGGCTGAGGAGGCCGCTCTCGAGGCCAAGTGGGCTGCTGAGGACGCCGCCGCCGCCAAGGAGGAGAACTAATGAAGCCCGCAGAGATTCGTGAGCTCTCGGACGCTCAGCTCGTTGAGAAGCTGAAGGAAATGCGCGCCGAGCTCTTTAACCTTCGTTTCCAGATGGCCACCAGCCAGCTGGACAACACCGCTCGCGTCAACACCGTGAAGAAGGACATCGCTCGCGTCCTCACGGAGCAGCGCGCCCGCGAGATCGCAGCGGAGAAGTCCGCTGTCGCCGAGTAGGACCTAAGGAGAGAACATGACTGATTCGCGTAACTCGCGTAAGGTCCGTACGGGTGTCGTTACCTCCGTCTCCGGTGCCAAGACCATTGTTGTCACCATCACCGAGCGCAAGCGTCACCCCAAGTACGGCAAGATGATGACCAGCTCCAAGAAGCTGCACGCTCACGACGAGGAGTGCACGGCTGGCGTGGGCGACACCGTCCGCGTTATGGAGACCCGTCCTATGTCCAAGATGAAGCGTTGGCGCCTCATCGAGGTCGTCGAGCGCGCTAAATAAGCAGTCGCTCTTACGACTTGTACGTTTCCGAAGATGTGCGTATGCCTGGCTTGCATACCACGGGCCGTATAAAGGCTGCGCACCTCTCTTCGGTTCTTAGTTCGGAGGAACATCTACCATGATTCAGATGCAAACCATGCTGAACGTCGCCGACAACTCCGGCGCTCGCAAGATTCGCTGCATCAAGGTGCTTGGCGGTTCCAAGCGTCGTTATGCAGGCATCGGCGATGTGTTCATCGGTGCTGTCCAGGAGGCTACCCCTGGCGCCAACGTCAAGAAGAAGGACGTTGTCCGTTGCGTCGTCGTTCGCACCGTTAAGGAGATCCGCCGCAAGGATGGCTCCTACATTCGCTTTGATGAGAACGCCTGCGTTGTCATCAACAACGATGGTTCGCCCGTCGGCACCCGTATCTTCGGGCCCGTCGCTCGCGAGCTTCGTGACAAGAAGTACATGAAGATCGTCTCGCTCGCTCCCGAGACCCTGTAGTTAGGGGAGATATATGTATATCAAGAAGGGCGATAAGGTCCAGGTTCTCTCTGGTAAGGATCGCGGCAAGCAGGGCGTTATCCTGCGTGCTCTCCCCGCAGAGAACAAGGTCGTTGTCGAGGGCGTTTCGGTCGTCAAGAAGGCCGTCAAGCCCAACGCTGCCAACCAGCAGGGCGGCATCGTTTCGCAGGAGGCTCCCACCGACGCCTCCAACGTCAATCTCGTCTGCCCCGAGTGCGGTAAGGTTACCCGCGTCGGTCACGAGAAGGATGGCAAGAACAAGCTGCGCGTCTGCAAGAAGTGCGGCCACAAGTTCTAAGCTGCCCGCAACATCAAGTTGCTAGCAAAGGCCCGGATGCCCCTACGGCATCCGGGCCTTTTTCTATCCCTACTCATTGGGGACAGACTTAAATGAGTGGCCGTTGATTGGCAGTCGTTGGGGACGTTCTTAAACGACTAGTTGATGGGGACGGTCTTTAGATTTGTGTATCTGGCCATCTGAGATAGGCTTCAACGAAAGCGGCACTTAGGGACTGTCCCAAAGTGCCGGCACATAGGGACGTTCCCTTTTTGCCGGTAGTTTGGGACGGTCCATTGATGTCTGATGCCCTCAGAGGGGTGGAGCATCACTGCCTACTCTGTCTTTTTGGGCTTTGTTGTTCCGCCTCTTTATGTTTCACAAGGATCGTCGCATGCGCATTTACGCGCATAGACTTGCGCGATAATGCATGCAATCGCGCAAACATCTGTCAACTATGGCTAAATAATGACCGATAAGCAAATAAACACGCAAACACAAGCAGATACGCGCGCAATTGTGCGAATATAGGGTTGTTAGAAATGAAGGACTTCCGATGAATCAGGAGGCACATAATGGCAGATTCTAAACAGGCTCCACTCGACTCCGCGGCAGCCGCAAAAGCAGCGTTCGCTTCGGTCCAGGGCAAGCCGTTCCCCGATGATGTCTTTACGGCTCCCGAGCTTCGCTGGGCCGTGATCGGGTGTGGCGTTATCGCTAACCAGATGGCCCAGTCCCTCGCCCTTGCCGGCCGTAAGCTCGCGGGCGTTGCCAACCGCACGCTGTCCAAGGCTCAGGCCTTTGCCGAGCAGTATGGCATCGAGAAGGTGTACGACACGGTGGAGGACCTCTACGCCGATCCGGACATCGACGCGGTCTATATCACCACGCCGCACAACACTCACATCACCTACCTGCGAGCCGCTCTGGCAGCTGGTAAGCACGTGCTCTGCGAAAAGGCCATTACCCTCAATTCCGCTGAGCTCGACGAGGCCCGCGTCATTGCCGACGAGCATAACGTGGTCCTTATGGACGCCACCACGGTGCTTCACATGCCCTTGTACCAGGAGCTGCGTCGTCGCATGGATGCTGGCGAGTTCGGCCGCATGAATCTCGCTCAGCTCAACTTTGGCAGCTACAAGGAGTACGGCGATCTGACCAATCGCTTCTACAACCGCAACCTTGCTGGTGGCGCTATGCTCGACATTGGCGTATACGCGCTTTCCGTCATGCGTCTCTTTATGGCAAGTCAGCCCGCTGAGGTTGTCTCGCTGGGTAACACCTGTGAGACCGGCGTTGACGTTGCGGGCGGCATCGTTTGTCGTAATGCCGAACAGCAGCTGGGCGTGGTGAGCCTTACGCTCCACTCCAAGCAGCCCAAGCGCTCGGTCATCAGCTTCGACAAGTGCTATATCGAGGTCAACGAATATCCGCGTGCCGATCACGCGACCATCGTGTGGACTGCGGACGGCCACCGCGAGGAGGTCCACGCCGGCACCGAGGCTTACGCCCTTTGCTATGAGATGGCCGATCTTGAGAAGGCCGTTGCCGGCGACGACTCCAAGCGCGAGCTGCTGGATTATGCTTCTGATGTTATGGAGCTTATGACCAAGCTTCGCGCCGACTGGGGAGTCGTGTACCCCGAGGAGGAGTAAGCGATGCTTGCGGAAGATAGGCTCAACGCGATTGTGTCGATGGTGCAACAGGCTGGCTCGGTTACCGTGCCAGAGCTTGCTGAGGCCCTGGGCGTGACGGCGTCTACCATTCGGCGCGACCTGCAGACGCTCGACCGAGCACACCGTATCGCCAAGGTGCACGGCGGAGCGACGAGCCTTGAGCGCGCGCACGTGACGCGCGACCTAACGCTTAATGAGCGCAGCGATCTTCATAACGACGACAAGGAGCGTATCTGCGCCCGTGCGGCGGCGCTGGTGGAGCCCGAGAGCTTTGTGTATATCGATTCGGGCTCGACGACGCTCAGGCTCATTGAGCATCTTCCACTCCTTGAGGGCGTCACCTATGTGACCGACTCCGTGCTTCATGCTCAGCATCTCGCCCTGCGCGGTATGCGCACCGTGGTGCTGGGCGGCGAGCTCAAGCCCGAGACCGAGGCGCTCGTTGGCCCCGATGCCCTGGCGACCCTGGACCGCTACAACTTCAACTGTGGTTTTTGGGGTTCTAACGGCATTGCCGCCGAGCAGGGCTTCACGGCGCCCGATATCGAGGAGGCGCAGGTTAAGCGCATCTCGATGCGCCATACGGCCAAGCGCTTCGTAATCTCGGACGCCAGTAAATTTGGCATGGTGGCGCCCGTCAAGTTCGCGGACTTCCGCGACGCAACGATTATTACCGCGGGCGAGGTGCCCGCCAAGTACCGGGCAATGGACAACGTCATCACGGTCTAGCGATGAGGCAAGGCCAAAACCACTACAAAGGTGCCTGTCCCCATTGTGGTGGTTAGTAACGAAAACCGAGTAGTTTTCTCAATAGAAAAGCGGCAACGTCCATCCCGGGCGTTGCCGCTTTTGTTGTCTACCGGTTTGTCTAAATCTGTAACAACTGGACCGTTAAAAGTGGGCTAGATGTTACAGATCGAGATAATTCCGAACCGAGCCGTCCCTTTGTCTCAATCTGTAACATCTGGGACCGATTTTGCCGAGTTACTGTTACAGATTGAGATTTTCCCTTGAGGGGGATTCGAATGTCTCGATCTGTAACAACTAGACGTCGAAATAGACCCTTACTGTTACAGAACGAGACAGACGGAAGGGCCCGAAACAAATCATCTCAATCTGTAACATCTGAGGTTGATTTTGCCGAGTTACTGTTACAGACTAAGATCTTTGGGGACCCAGAGAGTCTTCGAGGCAAAACCACCACAAAGGTGCCTGTCCCCATTGTGGTGGTTTTGACGTTTGCCCAGATAAAACCTGCCAAAATAAACCTGTCCCTTTTTGGCAGGTTCTAGGGCTCCCAGGGGCAGGGGGCTTCGATGTTGATGTGCTCGCCGGTTACGGGATGCGTGAAGGACACGCTGTGGGCGTGGAGCATCAGGCCGCAGGGGCGCGGCGTTCCGTACAGGTC
>URWS01000108.1 GCA_900551605.1 uncultured Collinsella sp.
TACACTTATGCGATCGTCGGCAGCGTCAGATGTGTATAAGAGACAGAATACGGACTGTTTCATGCCTTTAAAGGCCTCAACAGTCCGTATTTCACCGCAACTTATTGAAGGTGGACCGCGAACGATTTCACTATCGGGATTCGGCGTAGGGTTTTGTTGTCGGAATGCCGTAGCCGCGCATCATGGCACCGAACGATTCTACGTCGTAGGTGTCCGAGAGTTTGAAATGAATGACGTTGTGGCCCATGGCGCGAAGGTTCGCGTCGCGCATGAGGGCCGCTCGATACGTTTTTGCCGCCGCCTGCTCTGGATCATTTTGAGCTTCGTCTTCAAACTTGCCTAGCCCATGCAGCTCTGCCAGCGTCCATGAGCCGCCTGGCATCTGCCAGCCATAATCTGCTAGATAATAGCCAGCGTTTCCCGGTCGCGTTATCTCAACTTGAAGCTCGGGCGCGGCAACCCCAGCGAGAATCATCGCTGCTCTCGCCTCAGACTCGCCGCCATTGTCTGACCTGCCGTCCATATACTCAAAAACGTCAAAAGCACGCGCGATGCCATGCAATCCTCGGCAATTTGCCTGCGCATATGCTCGCAGTTCTTCGCGTTCGACATCGTACTCACGGGCCAAGCCATCGACAAAGCCCAGCGCATAGCGAAAGGCGCTCGTTCGGGCGATATCAACAACCGTTCGACACGGATCCGTCAGTGTAAACAGACCTAGCCGCCACACTTCGCCCGCCCGCCAGCGCTTGTATTCAACGAACTCGTACGTATCACGCCTTGTAGACCGTGGCAGCAGTACTTGCACTTTATCCAGAAGCGTATACGCCGAGCCGATGCCGTAGAGCAGCGCTGCTGTCGATCCGCAAAACACAGCATCCGGTTCAACGACCGCAATAGCGGATGCCAGCTGAAAGATGCGATCTTCAACCCCAAGATTATTCCAATAGACCGGATCCGCATACACGTGGTTGTAAAGACGAAGCATGAGCTCTTCCTGCATAAGCTCACGCGCACGGCGTTCATCCCAAGGATCAATTGTTATAAGCAGCTGTCCATCTTGATGAATTCCAACGGCCGAGAATAGCATCCTTGCATATGACTGCGGAAAATGTTTGCCTTTATCGAGCATGGCCAACCCCATAACCATCACGGCGGAGAGAATACCATTACGCTATCGTATGCTTCCGTCCGCAGGCCTTGCCAAAAGCTGACCAAAAGCTTGACGCCGCAGGTCAGAGCTTCAAAAAATATTTCCACTCTCGGTAGACGGTCGCTACGACCCTCCCAACGGCGTCAAAATCCAACCTTACAAATAGTTGCGGTGAAATACGGACTACATGGGCCATAAAAGCCGAAAAACAGTCCGTATTTCACCGCAACTTAGGAGGGGATGTGGGGTCCCCGGCATGTATATGAAAACGGCTCTGGCACCAAATAGAGCCAAAGCCGTTAAAACTATCTTATGGAGCGGGCGACGGGAATCGAACCCGCGTCATCAGCTTGGAAGGCTGGGGTTCTACCATTGAACTACGCCCGCAAGATATGGTCGGGACGACAGGATTTGAACCTGCGACATCCTGCTCCCAAAGCAGGCGCGCTACCAAACTGCGCCACGTCCCGAAGGTGTTGAGCAGCTAAGGTCTAAACCTTGCGTGTCCCAAAGCGAAGGAAATTATAGGGGAGACTCCCCGCCTGTGCAAGCGCAGAAACCCTAGCTCCTCGAATGTGCGACAAACTGGCTGTGGGCCAGGCCGATCGCAAACGCCACCACGGCGACCGGCGCCCATGCGGCACCGATGTCCGCCAGCGGCAAAGCATCGAACGGCAGCCAGGCACCCGCAAAGAACGCATCGCGGACCGAGGTAATCACGCTCTGCACGGCGACCACGCCACCAACCCAAACCCACACCTGCGGATGCGCGTCACAAAAGCCGTGCGCCAGGCCCAAAAGCACCAGCACGATGGCAACGGGATACAGGGCGTTGAGCATAGGCACCGAGAACATAAGGATCACGTCGAGGCCTACGTTGGAAAGCACGCACGAAAACGCGGCGAACACAAAGGCGAGAATCGCGAAGGGGCGGCGCATGGCCTCCTCAGAAGCCTCCGCTCCCCCTTCGACCACATACGTCTCGCAGAAGTAACGCGAGCAGCAGCTGATGAGGCCAATGCACACGTTCATGCAGGCGAGGAAGAAGATTGCGAAGACCACGACCGTGCCGGCCAGCCCAAAGTGCATGGAAGCCGAACGAGCGAGGATGGCGGCGCCGTTAGTCGCATCGGGCATCACGGTGCCGAGCTGCATACCGGCAAGGGCCAAGCCACAATAGATGATGGCCATGAGCACGCCGGCGATCACGCCGGAGCGCGAAATTTCAAAAGCGACACGCTTGTCATCGGTCACGCCCAACTCGTGAATGGTCTCGGCGATGATGATGCCAAAGGCGAGCGACGCAAGCAGGTCCATGGTCTGGTAGCCGGTCAAGAAGCCCTGGACCGCAGCGCCGGCATCATAGGGAGTTTGCGGGGCAGCAGCCGGTCCCAGAGGCGAGATCACGGCAGCACCTACGACCAGCACGATGAGCGCGATGAGCGCGGGGCCCGTAATGCGACCGAGCACGCGCGTGATGACGCCGGGGCGCAGCGTAAGCGCAAACGCGACGACGAAGAAGGCGACGGCAAACACCAGGCGAGCCGTATCGAGCGATACGCCCTCAGGCAGCAACGGCACCAGCATCTCGAAGGCTGTAGAGCTCGTGCGCGGAATGGCCAGGCACGGACCGATGGCCAGGTACACCGCCGCGACAAAGAACTCACCGAACTTGGGGTGCACACGACCGGCAAGCTCACGCGCCGTACCGGCAAGCGCCACAGCGATAAAGCCCATGACGGGCAGGCCAATGGCGGCAATCAGAAAGCCGAGCATGGCGACCGGCGTGGCAGAACCTGCCTGAAGCGCCAACAGCGGCGGAATAATCAAGTTGCCTGCGCCAAAGAGCATCGAGAATAGAGCGATGCCGACGGTAACGACATGGTCGGAGCGCAGGCCGCGCGGGGCGGATGAAGCCATAGGCACACCTTTCGGGTCGAAACAAAAACGGGACGGGCAAAATACCCGTCCCGCAAGTATAAACGCTTGAGCAGGCCAGATGATGCAAAGTATCAATCTGGTTGCCCCTTTAGAGCTGCTACGCGTCAGAGCGACGACGGCGCAGCAGCTCGAGCCCCAGCGCGACAAGCGCAACAGCACCCGCGGCCACAGCGACAGCCAACGGCGCACGATCGCCCGTATCGGCGAGCTGCTGAGCGCTCGACTTGGAAGACTCCTTCCTGCCGGAGTTTTCCGCGCCCGATGCCTTTGCCTTATCGGCTGCGGAGTCATCCGAGCTACCGGGTTTTGTCGGATCCTTTGAATCCGGCTGGTCGGAATCGGGCGTTCCGGGCTTTTCCGGCTCTGGCTTACTCGGGTTGTCAGGCTCGGGCTTATCCGGGTTTTCCGGGTCCGGCTTGTCCGGCTGATCAGGCTCCGGTTTATCGGGCTCAGGCTTGCCCGGGTCCGGCTGGTCAGGCTGGTCGGGCTCGGGCTTGTCCGGATCGGGAACCACCGGGTCCGGGTTGACAGGCTCCTGCTTCTTCACCGTCAGCGTACCGGGCTCAACCGTGACATCAAAGTTCGGGTCGGTGACCGTCGCCTCGATCTGGTACTCGCCCGCCGGGGAACTCTCATCGGCGACGCAGAAGTACTCGACCTTCACGCCCGAGGTATCGGCCGAGCTCTTTAGGCTTGAGGTAAAGGCGGGATTCATCTCCCCCTCGAAGCGTTCAGCATCGTCGACCTTCACCTTAAGCTTCGCCGGCGCAATCTTGAACTTGCGCGAGGCGGCGCCGATATACCCGTTGCTTCGCAGCGTGGCAACGGCGCGATACGTGCCCGCATCGGTCGGGGCCTCACTCGACGAACAATGCGTGCCGCCCGTCCTGTAATACCTAACCCTCAGGTCACCTTCGCAGGCCTTGGGAACCCCCGTGACCTCGGGCGCCTGGGCGTCACCGCTATAGACGAAGTCGCCGCCTGCAAATGCGAGCTCGACCCGCTTCGCCTGAACGACCAGAACGAAGTGCGCGGTCACGGTCTTGTCCTGAGCGTCCTTGCACGTGATGTCAAAGGTAGACACTCCGGCCTTGGACGGGACGCCCGAGAGCGTCAGACCGCCCGCTGTGCGGGTGAGCTTAAACCCGTCGGGGAGCTTAGCGTCGTCCCACGCGTACTCATACGGAGCTTCGCCACCCGCGGCACCCGAAATCGTCGCGCGATACGTGCTATGCGCGCGTGCGACCGGCAGCAGACCGCCGTTGAACACGAGGGCATCCCGGGGCACAACGGAAACGACAGCGCGATCGCTTTCCACCTGCGCCTCGGTGCCGAGATAGCGCTGGGTGACGCGGCAGAAATACTCGCCGGCGCAATAGTCATCAAGGTTCTCAATGAGGAGTGTCTCCCCCGTCTCGCCCCCGAGCGCCACGGCCTCGCCTCCCACCATGTGGAACCATTGATAGGACAGTTCGACAACAGCGGCAGAACCCGTGGACGAGGACGCGTGGTCGAGGACGCCCTTGCCCGCCTCGGCAGCAACCGAGAGCACAACAGCATCGCCCTCGTGGGCATTCGCGTCCTGTGGCTGCGCGATCACCTTCGGAGCGTCCGCTTTCGCGAACTCGAACGTAATCTCGTGCGACGCAGTGACGCCACTCAGCGTGACCTCGTACGCTCCGCCCTCATAGCCGGAGATATCGAGATCGATGGCCTTGTCCGAGCCGGCTTCCGTGACCGTCACCCGCTCGAGGTAGCAGTCCTCGTCAGGCATCGCCGAGAGCGTCACGTCGCCGCCGGAATCAACGGTGACGGAAGCGTTGTCGACCGATCCGTTGACCGCCTTTGTCGTCACCTCAAAGCGTTCGGGCTTGTTCGGGTTATCGGGCTCGGGGTTGTCCGGATCGGGATTATCAGGATCAGGCTTGGGGCCCGGATCAGGGTTATCGGGCTCCGGATTATCCGGGTCGGGGTTAGGACCAGGATCAGGCTGATCGGGATCCGGGTTGTCCGGGTCCGGAACCACCGGGTCGGGATCGACGGGCTCCTGCTTCTTTTTCACCGTCAGCGTTCCGGGCACGACCTCGACATCGAAGTTCGGGTCGGTGACCGTCGCACCGATCTGGTACTCGCCAGCAGGAGAGCTCTCATCGGCATCGCAGGAGTACTCGACCTTCACGCCCGAAGTGTCAACCGCACTCTCTAGGCTCGAGGCAAACGCTGGGTTCGCCTCCCCCTCGAAGCGCTCGGCGTCGTCAACCTTCACCTTGAGCTTTGCCGGAGCGATCTCGAACTCACAGGCAGCGGCACCGGCGTAACCATGGCTTCGCAACGTTACCACAGCGCGGTACGTGCCGGCATCAGTCGGGGCCTCCGTCGAGGAATATTGCGTGCTTCCGGTACCGAAGTACCAGACCTTAAGGTCGCCTTTGCAGACCTTGGGGGCACCGGAAACTTCGGGCGCCTGCGGCGCACCATTAAAGGTAAAGTCGCCATCCGTGAACGATAGCTTTACGCGCTTTGCCTGGACAACGAGCGCAAAGGAGGCAGTCACGGCCTCGCCACGGGCATCCGTGCACGTGATATCGAAGGTGGAAACGCCCGTCCTGGACGGAACACCGGAGAGCGTCAGGCCGCCCGAAGTACGGGAGAGCTTGAACCCGTCGGGGAGCTTCGTCTTATCCCTGTCTCTTATACACATCTCCGAGCCCACGAGACTAAGGCGAATCT
>URWS01000109.1 GCA_900551605.1 uncultured Collinsella sp.
TATTCGACAAGCACGCGAACATGAAGTACAAGTTCGGCAACAGGAAGTTCTGGGCGGAGGGCTACTACGTGTCCACCGTCGGCCTGAACGAGGCGACGATCGCCAAGTACATCAGGGAGCAGGAGTCCCACGACATCGCGCTGGACAAGCTGAGCGTGAAGGAGTACGAGGACCCCTTCAAGAGGAGGTGACCCCGCCGGTTCGACCGGCACGCCACGGGTCAAGATGCACTAGGCCTGGACGAAGTCCGGGCCCGCGCCTTTAGACGCGAGCCCGGGGCCCGTGGGTTATACCCTAAGAGCAAACCACCCTTTTTAAGGGTGGTTCTGATTCATTCTTTGCCGTTATCCGCACACGCCGCATTTTGCACAGGCCGAAAGTGCGGCCGGAGCCTGCGCGATGCCGCCCTTTGCCGTCTCGCGCAGCGTGGCCGGCAACGCGTGACCCACCGAGAGCATGACATGTGCCATCTGGTCAAACGGCACCAAGCTCTTAATGCCGGCGAGGGCGAGTTGTGCCGAGCTGAAGGCCGCGGCCACGCCGATGGCGTTGCGGTTTTGGCAGGGCACCTCGACAAGGCCGCCGACGGGGTCGCAAACGAGGCCCAACAGGTTGCTCAGTGCGATGGAGCTGGCGTCGAGCGCTTGCTCGGGCGTGCCGCCCATCATCTGGACCAGCGCGGCGGCGGCCATGGCGGCAGCGCTTCCAACCTCGGCCTGGCATCCGCCCTCGGCGCCGGCGACGCAGGCGCTCGTGGTGAGATTGAGGCCGATGGCGGCGGCACAGTAGAGGGCATCCATGACCTGTTCGTCGTCGAGCTGCAGGTGGTCGGCGAGCGCCAGCACGCAGCCGGGCACGACACCCGCGGAGCCGGCCGTGGGGGCGGCGACGATCACGCCCATGGTGGCGGAGCGCTCGAGCACGGCCATGGCGCGGGCAACGGCGTCGGTCTGGACGGCGCCCATCAGGCTTGCACTCAAATCGTTGCGGCGGGTTGCTTCGACGAGCTTGGCCTCGCCGCCGATAAGTCCGCCGAGCGAGCGCTGCGGATTTGCGATAGGGGCTGTGGTCTCTTCGCGCATGACGTCGAGCACGCGGCGCATGGCGGCGACGGCGTGGGCCTCACCGGTCAGACGTGCCTCGCGAACGGCCATGACGGCGCCGATATTCATGCCGAGCTCGGCGCACGCATCGAGCAGCTGCTCACCGTCGTCGAAGATCTCCTTGGCCGAGACGCCGGGGGAGAGCGACGAGGCAGAACCGGGGAGCTCGATAAAGGTCGCGTAATCGACATTGTCGAGCTTGCGTAGCATGGGGATAACGGTGTCGTCGGGCGCGCCGTCGGTCTCAAAGACGGAGTAGGCCTGGCCGCCCACTTCGGTGCGGTAGGTGCGGCAGAAGGCGATGTTCACGTGTGCGTAGGCGAGCAGGTTCGTGAGCGCGGCGAGCACGCCGGGGACGTCCTGGTGTGCCACAAACAGCGTGGAATACATGCCCGAGATATCGACGCCGACGCTGTTAATGCGGCTGATGCGCATCTTGCCTCCGCCCAGGCTCTCACCGCGGACCTGTGCCGTGGCGCCCGTGTCGTCGAGCATGTCGATGTCGACGGTATTGGGGTGGATGGAGGCGTCGTCGCCCTTGATGTCAAACTGATATTCGAGGCCCTGCTCGCGCGCGAGGTCGAAGGCCTGCTTGATGTTCTCGTCATCGGTGTCGAGGCCCAGGATGCCCGCGACGAGCGCACGATCGGTGCCGTGGCCGCGGTAGGTGTGGGCGAAGGAGTTCCACAGGCCAAAGGTGACTTTGGTGATGCGGCCTTCCAACAGGCTGGCGGCAACTTGGGCGCAGCGCAGGGCGCCGGCGGTGTGCGATGAGCTGGGGCCGACCATGACGGGGCCCAAGATCTCGAATGCCGAGGTCGTAGCTAGTGTTTGCGGCTTGCCTGCCATATGCGCTCCTGTTCTATCCCGTCGTCCCGAGGGACGGGGCATACTCTGTCCCGCCGTTCCGAGGGCTTTGGTATTTGGTCGCCTGCTCGGGCAGTCCTGCTCGCACGGAGAGCACATTAAGTGCTCTCCGGCTCGTGCGGAACTCGCGACCGACCAAATACCAAAGCCCTCGGAACTTAGGATACATGGTTGGAGTCGCTCTGCTGCGAAATTTATCGGCCTATGACCTATTCCATGTCCCAGGTCGGCTCATCTTCACCACCTTTAAATAAAAAAGAAGTACCGGTTGGAGCCGGTACTTCTTTTGGTGCGTTGTTTCTTTGCTGTAGCTTTTGCCGTTAGCTTACAGGCCGCAGGCTGCTTTGAGTTCTTCGACTCGATCGGTTTTCTCCCAGGTGAAGTCGGCGTCTTCGCGGCCGAAGTGACCGTAGGCTGCCGTCTTTTCGTAGATGGGGCGACGCAGGTCGAGGTCGCGGATGATTGCGCCCGGGCGCAGGTCGAAGGTCTTCTCTACGGCTTCAACGATCTTGTCCTCGGCGACCTTAGCGGTACCGAAGGTGTCGACCATGATTGAGAGGGGCTTGGAAACGCCGATGGCGTAGGCAAGCTCGACTTCGCAGCGGTCGGCCAGACCGGCGGCGACCACGTTCTTGGCTACCCAGCGCGCGGCATACGCAGCGGAGCGGTCAACTTTGGTGCAGTCCTTGCCGCTAAAGGCACCGCCGCCGTGACGGCCATAGCCGCCGTAGGTGTCGACGATGATCTTGCGGCCGGTCAGGCCCGTGTCGCCCATGGGGCCGCCCACGACAAAGCGACCGGTGGGGTTCACGTAGATGTCGGCGTTATCCCACGGCATGTTCTCGGCGGCCATGACCGGGGTGATGACGTGCTCGATGAGATCGGCCTTAATCTTGCCCATGTCCTCGATCTCGGCGGCGTGCTGCGTGGAGATGACGATGGTCGTGACCTCGACGGGCTTGCCATCCTCGTAGCGCACGGTGACCTGGGTTTTGCCATCGGGACGCAGATAGACGAGGGTGCCGTCGTGGCGCACGGCTGCCAGGCGCTCGGCCAAGCGGCTGGCAAGGTAGTGTGGCATGGGCATGAGGGTCTTGGTCTCGTTGGAGGCATAACCGAACATCATGCCCTGGTCGCCGGCACCGATAAGGTCGATCGGGTCGGTGGTGGCGCCGGTCTGGGTCTCGAAGGACTCGTCAACGCCCTGGGCGATATCGGGGGACTGCTCGTGAATGAGGCTCATGACGCCGCAGGTATCGCAGTCAAAGCCAAACTTGGCGCGGTTGTAGCCGATGCGGCGGATGACGTCGCGGGCGATTTCCTGTACGTCGACGTAGGCCTGGGTGCGAATCTCGCCGGCGACGATGACGGTGCCGGTGGTCACGAGGGTCTCGCAGGCGCAGCGGACGTTCTCCACGTTGGCGGGCACGCCGTTGGGGGCGATGTAGCCCTGCTCCTGCAGCTCTATTTCTTTGGCGAGGATTGCGTCGAGGACGGCGTCGCTGATCTGGTCAGCGATCTTATCGGGATGACCTTCGGTCACCGACTCCGACGTAAAAACAAAGGACCCGTGTTGGGGCGGGATGGAACGAAGTTCTTCTGACATGATTGTCCTTTCAAAAACGTGTCCCGGCGACCGTTACCATTCCGCCGGGCTCTCTATGCAATGGCACATCATAGCGCGTAAATCAAACATTCACACCCTTTCCGCACCTAGTCATTGGGTACTCATTGGGGACAGACTTAAATGACCAGCCTTCCTAAGTGCTGACAGGTTGCCCAAAGACTGGTCATTTAAGTCTGTCCCCAATGAGTAGGTCGGTGCCCTTTTGTGCGGAGGTTGCTTTGTTGCTTTATACTGGTGCGGTTAGACATCCATCCTGCAATCGAGGAGATTTCCATGGCATCAGACGTTCGCGTCCGCTTTGCACCCTCACCGACGGGCAAGCTGCACATCGGCGGCGCCCGCACCGCTATCTATAACTGGGCTTTCGCCCGCGCAAACGGCGGCACGTTCATCCTGCGCATCGACGACACCGACCCCACCCGCTCCACCGACGAGAACACGCAGATCATCCTGCGCGCCATGCGTTGGCTGGGCCTGGACTGGGACGAGGGTCCCGAGGTGGGCGGCGACTTTGGCCCCTACGCCCAGACCGAGCGCCTGGACCTGTACAAGCAGGCTGCCCAGAAGCTTTGGGACGAGGGCAAGGCCTATCCCTGCTTCTGCACTAAGGAGCAGCTCGACGCCGACCGCAAGGCCGCTCAGGAGCGCAAGGACCCCTTCCAGGGCTATCAACGTCGTTGCCGCGATCTTGATCCCGAGGAGGCCCGCCGCCGTATCGAGGCCGGCGAGTCCTACGTCCTGCGCATCAAGGTGCCCGAGGACCGCGGCGACGTCGTCATCCACGACGCCGTCCACGGCGAGGTGACCTTCGACGCCAAGGAGCTCGACGACTTTGTCATCTTCCGCTCCGACGGCACGCCCACGTACAACTTCGCGACCGTCGTCGACGACGCCATGATGAAGATCACCCATGTCATCCGCGGCGACGACCACCTGTCCAACACCCCGCGTCAGGTCATGGTCTACGAGGCCCTCGGCGCGCCTGTGCCCACGTTTGCCCACATCTCCATGATCCTGGGTGCCGACGGCAAAAAGCTCTCCAAGCGCCACGGCGCCACCTCGGTGGAGGAGTACCGCGACGCCGGTTACCTGTCCGATGCCTTCGTCAACTACCTGGCGCTGCTCGGCTGGTCGCTCGACGGCGAGACCACGATCATCCCGCGCGATGTCCTGGCCAGCAAGTTCTCGCTCGACCGCATCTCCAAGAACCCGGCGACCTTCGATCCCAAGAAGCTCGATTGGGTCAATGCCGAGTACATCAACGGCATGTCCGATGCTCAGTTTGCCGACGAGATCATGGTCCCCGAGCTGCACGAGGCGGGTCTCATCGAGGGCAATGTCGAGTACGGCGAGGATTGGATCGACGCGCTTGCCGCCATCGTCAAGCCGCGCACCAAGATGCCGGCCGACGCCGTGACCGTCGCCGCTCCCATCTTCGCTACGGCCGAGACGCTCGAGTATGACGAGAAGTCCGTCAACAAGGGCCTGGCCAAGGAGGGCATGGGTGCCATTCTGGATGCCGCCAAGGCCGCGCTCGAGGGTGTGAACGAGTGGACGGCTGCCAACATCGACGCCGCTCTTGAGCCACTGCCCGAGCAGATGGACCTCAAGAAGCGCGTGGTGTTCCAGGCCGTGCGCGTCGCCGTCTGCGGCAACATGGTGAGCCCTCCGCTGGGCGAGACCATGGCGCTCGTCGGTCGTGACGACTGCCTGGCGCGCATTGACCGCGCCCGCACGATGGTGCTGTAATCGCTGCGCAAACGTATGTATCCGAGCCCCGTTCACTCAGAGCGGGGCTCTTGTTTCTGTAGACGCATGGGATAGGAGGTGCTGGGGCCATGGCCGAGCAACTTTCGCTGTTTGGTTCGCCGGAACCGGAGGAGACTCCGGCGGCACCGGCATCCGCTGCTGCCTCGGCCAAGCCCGAGCCTGCGCCTGAGCCCGTCGCCGCCTACACGAGCGTGGTTCTCGACATCCCCACCCGTGCGCTGTCCGAACCGTTTGCTTACGGCATCCCTGAGTCCCTTGCCAACGAGGCCCAGGTCGGATCGACGGTCCTGGTCCACTTTGGCAATCGTGCCGCCGCAGGCTACATCGTCGATATTGCGGCCGAGCTTGGTGACCTGCAAGGCAACAACGCCCTCGACCCTTCGCGCATCAAGCCCGTCGAAGCCATCCCTGTCTCTTATACACATCTGACGCTGCCGACGATCGCATAAGTGTAGA
>URWS01000110.1 GCA_900551605.1 uncultured Collinsella sp.
TACACTTATGCGATCGTCGGCAGCGTCAGATGTGTATAAGAGACAGGCTCGACCCCAAGAAGGAGGAGTGCGCCACCGTCTGCGACCAAATCGTCGAGGGTCTGTGCGCCGAGGGCATCGAGGTCGTCGTCGATGATCGCGATGAGCGTCCCGGCTTTAAGTTTGCCGATAACGACCTCATGGGCTTCCCGTATCAGGTGGTCTTGGGCAAGCGCGGCCTTAAGAACGGTACCGTCGAGCTCAAGGACCGTGCCACGGGCGAGCGCGAGGACGTGGCGATCGATGAGGTTGTCGCCAAGGTCGCCGAGCTTGTAAAGGCTGCTCGCCGTTAATCGACGATTTCGTTTGTAGTTCGATATACGGGACGGCCCCGCATTTCCCCAGATCGGGGAGATGCGGGGCCGTTCTTTTATCTTGTAGCATCCTCGATATCTAAAAGGAAAACCCCACGGCCCATATGAGCTGCGGGGTTTTCCTTTGTGCTTCCGATGCGAAATAAATCGCTCAGATATTACTGATAATCGACGACGTCGATCCAGTTCTTCAGGAACTCATCGTTCACGTTGCGCTTACGAGCGAGCTCGGAAGCGGCGACGATGCTCGTCCACTGACGCACGACCTGCATGGGCATGTCGGCGCGGTCGCAGTAGAGCTCCAGGTAGGCCTCGGCCTGGTCCTTGCTGTTGAGGGCGAAGAGCAGGTAGGTGGTGGCAACGTCGGCAGCAGGGGAGCCCTGGGTGGCGTGTGCCCAGTCGCACACATAGAGCTGGCCGTCGTCGCCGACGATGACGTTGGAGGGGTTGAAGTCGCCGTGGCAGACCTTGAACTCCTTGGTCATGCCGTCCAGACGCTCCTGAAGGTTGTAGCGCGTGGTGGCATTGAGCTGATCAAGGCTGTCGATCATGCGGGCGAACTTGTCGCGCTGACGGTTGAGCAGCGGGGAGGTGTAGCCGTGGATCTCGATCTGGAGGTCGACGAACATCTCGAGGTACTCACCAAAGCGCTGGGGCTCGGCAGTCATCTTCTCGGCAAGGGTGGTGCCCGGAACCTTCTCGGTCACGAGCGCCCAGCCGTTGGCGTTCTCGAGCTGGGAAACCTCGAGAGCCTTGGGGCTGCGGATGCCGCACTCATTGATGCGGGCAAGATTCAAAGCCTCGTTGAACACGTCGGAGACGGGCTTGGTCTCGTTAAAGACCTTGACGATCTTGTCGCCCAGGTCGTAAACGACCTTGTTGCCGCGACGGACGAGCTCGGTCTTGGAATCGGGGAGCAGCATGATTGCATCCTTTCAACGATGCGATAGAAGCAACGGCGGGGGCGTGCGTACACCCGTGCACCCCCGCCGCAAATAACCGTGCTAAAACTAGCAGACGGCGTAGTCCTGGGGCTCGCGGCCGTAGTAGGCGTCCAGGTAGAGCTCCTTGATCTCGCTCATGAGCGGGTAGCGCGGGTTAGCGCCGGTGCACTGGTCGTTGAATGCCTGCTCGGTCATCTCGTCGAGGGTGTCGAGGAAGTACTGCTCGTCAACACCGTAGTCGGCGATGGTCTTCTTGACGCCGATGAAGTCCTTGAGCTCCTCGAGCTTCGTGATGAAGTTCTCGAAGACCTCCTTGTCGTCCTTGCCCTCGATGCCGCAGTACTTGGCCATCTCGGCGTAGTTGTGCAGCGCGTTGGGGTAAGGATACTGGGAGAACGTGCCCATCTTGACGGGAGCCTCGGCGGCGTTGTAGCGCATAACGCGGGTCAGGATGACGGCGTTTGCGAGGCCGTGGGGCAGGTGATGGAAAGCGCCGAGCTTGTGGGCCATGGAGTGGTTGAGGCCCAGGAAGGCGTTGGCGAAGGCCATACCGGCCATGCAAGAGGCGTTGTGCATCTCCTCGCGGGCGTGCGGGTCCTTGGCGCCGTTCGTGAAGCTGGAGGGCAGGTTCTCAAAGACGAGCTTGGCAGCGCGCTCGGAGAGGCCCTTGGTGTAGTCGGAAGCCATGATGGAAACGTAGGACTCGATGGCGTGGGTCATGACGTCGATGCCGGAGGCAGCGGTCAGGCCGCGCGGGGCGGTCATGCAGTTGTCGGCGTCGACGATAGCCATGTTGGGGAGCAGCGCGTAGTCGGCGAGCGGCCACTTGATGCCGGTCTCCTTGTCGGTGATGATGGCGAACGGCGTGCACTCGGAGCCGGTACCCGAAGAGGTCGGGACGGCGACGAAGTAGGCCTTCTTGCCCATCTCGGGGAAGGTGAAGATGCGCTTGCGGATGTCCATGAAGTCCATGGCCATGTCCTCAAACTTGCACTCGGGGTGCTCGTACATCATCCACATGATCTTGCCGGCGTCCATAGCGGAGCCACCGCCGACGGCGATGATGACGTCCGGCTCAAAGAGAGCCATCTGCTTGGCGCCACGACGTGCGCACTGCAGCGACGGATCGGGCTCGACGTCGTAGAAGCAATCGTGGGCGATGCCCATCTCGTCGAGCTTGGCCTCGATGGCGCGGGTGTTGCCATTCTTGAAGAGGAACTGGTCGGTGACGATGAAGGCGCGCTTCTTGCCCATGACATTGCCCAGCTCGTCGAGGGCGACGGGCGTGGAACCCTTCTTGAAGTAGACCTTCTCGGGAGCGCGGAACCACAGCATGTTCTCACGGCGCTCGGCCACAGTCTTAACGTTGATCAAGTGCTTCACCCCAACGTTCTCGGAGACGGAGTTGCCGCCCCAGGAGCCGCAGCCCAGGGTCAGAGACGGCTTCATGCCAAAGTTGTACAGGTCACCGATGCCGCCGTGCGAGGACGGGGTGTTGATGACGATACGGCAGGCCTTCATGACGTGCTCGAACAGGCTGATCTTCTCGGCCTGAGCGGGGTGCACGTACAGAGAGGCGGTGTGGCCCGGGCCACCGGCGAGCACCAGGTGCTCGGCCTTGTCGACGGCCTCCTGGAAGTCCTTGGCGTGGTACATGGCCAGGACCGGGGAGAGCTTCTCGTGGGAGAACTCCTCCTTGGCGGGGTCGGTGGAGGTGACCTCGGCGATCAGGATCTTGGTCTTGGCGGGAACCTCGATACCGGCGAGCTCGGCGATCTTGGCGGCAGCCATGCCGGGGATGCGGTGATCGAGGGCGCCGTTCTTGAACATGGCGGCACGCAGGGCCTCCATCTCGGCACCCTGCTTGACAAAGTAGCAGCCGCGCTTCTGGAACTCGGCCTTGACCTGGTCATAGATGGTGTCGATGACGGTCACGGACTGCTCGGAAGCGCAGATCATGCCGTTGTCGAAGGTCTTGGAGTGGATGATGGAGTTGACGGCGAGCAGAACGTCGGCGGTGTCGTCGATGACGACCGGGGTGTTACCGGCGCCAACGCCCAGGGCGGGCTTGCCCGAGGAGTAGGCGGCCTTGACCATGCCCGGGCCACCGGTGGCGAGGATGATGTCGACGTCGCGCATGACCATGTTGGTCAGCTCGATGGAGGGGACATCGACCCAGCCGATGATGCCCTCGGGGGCACCAGCCTTGACGGCGGCGTCAAGCACGAGCTTGGCGGCGGCGATGGTGCACTTGGCGGCAGCCGGGTGCGGGGAGATGATGATGGCGTTGCGGGTCTTCAGGCTGATCAGCGTCTTGAAGATCGCGGTGGAGGTGGGGTTGGTCGTCGGGATGACGGCGCCCACGATGCCGATGGGCTCGGCGATCTTGGTGATGCCGTAAGCCTCGTCGCGCTCCAGGACACCACAGGTCTTGGTGTTCTTGTAAGCGTTGTAGATGTACTCTGCGGCGTAGTGGTTCTTGATGACCTTGTCCTCAAGAACGCCGCGGCCGGTCTCCTCGATGGCCATCTTCGCCAACGGGATACGAGCCTTGTTGGCGGCCATGGCGGCCTCATAGAAGATCTTGTCGACCTGCTCCTGCGTGTACGTAGCAAAAAGCGCCTGGGCCTCTCGCATCTGAGCGAGCTTAGCCTCAAGCGCCTCTACGTTGTCCACAATTGCGGGAGTAGTGTTTTCCGGTGACTTTTTCACCATTTGTGTCTCCTTGCGATCGGAGATTTACCCTACGCCTTGCATGATAGCAAGAAATTATTCGGCGAACGGTCAGATTCCTCTAAAAGGCACACTAAAACGCTTCAATAAACTGAAGCGTTTTAACTAAATTATCAGCCTGCTGCACCGCCCCACTTATTGGGGACAGACTTACATGAGTGCTTTCACTCATTTGGGACAGACATCGTTTTGCCATTTTGCCGTTCTGAACCAGTTTTTGCCGCTCATTGGATATAAATAGGTCACAGGCTCAGCATTTCGCGTTCCTTCTCTCCTTTTAGGTGTTGCCTGTTCAGTTTTGAAAAGAGAGATTATGCCTCGATGCGCCCGCGCCGTTTCGCTCACCGGCTATTACCACGTCTTTGACCGTGGCAACTCCAAACAGATTATTTTTGAAGATGATTCTGACCGATATCGTTTCTTATCGGACATCTCGGACAGGTTTGCACGCCATAAAGTGGCGGTGTTGGCTTGGTGCCTTATGGACAATCACTTCCATTTGATGATTGATGATCCATTTGACAATCTTTCAAAGGCAATGCAGTGCGCGTTGACAGCATATGCTAAGTATTTCAACGGGAAAACGGGGAGAACGGGGCATCTGTTTGACAATCGCTATTCGCGGGTCGCGGTTGAGTCGGACACGCAGGCGGTGCAGCTGCTCGACTATATTCATCTCAATCCCGTGAAAGGTGCGCTTGACTCGCTCGAGGCGTACCGCTGGTCAAGCTATAAGGCGTATCAGCTGGGCTATGATCCCTTTGACATCTGTGATGCGGCCCCTATGCTCGATATTGTCGGAGGCTCCCGTTGCTATTGCGAGCATCTCGAGGAAGTTGCCGGGCGCATCTGGTCAATGGAGGTTCTTCCACGCCGGCGGATCCCCGATGAGGAAGCCCTTTCCGTTGCGCGCGAAGTTCTGCCGAGCATAGATCCTTCGCTGCTCAAGGCCCTGCCACGCCCCGAACGCGATGCCTGCCTGCTGAGGCTCAGGCGGGCACATCTCACGGTTAAGCAAATTGCCCGTATCACCGGTATCGGCGCCACGAGCGTGACCAAGGCAACTGCAGGCTGGAAGGATGCAGCGTGAGGCAGGGGCCGGAGCCAGTCGGTGCGCCGCATACGTACGTCATGTCTGTCCCCAATGCGTGAAAACACTCATGTAAGTCTGTCCCCAATGAGTGCAAAAAGGCGCCCTCCGTAGGGGAGAGCGCCTTTGGTAAGTTCTATGTGAACGCGAGGTCTTTGACCCGGAGAGTCCGAGGTACTTGTTGGTAAGACCTTATTTAGGAGCGCGCAACCTTGCCGGACTTGAGGCAGGTGGAGCAAACGTTCATCTTGCGACGGTGACCATCGACGACGACGTAGACGCGCTGGATGTTGGGGCGGAACTTACGGTTGGTGACGCGGTGAGAGTGGCTGATGGAGCGACCGGCAACGGGGTGCTTACCGCAAACTTCGCAAACTTTGGACATAACTGACCCTCCTTGGGCGACAAACGAACATGTCGCGTTAACAAACAAGCCTGAACTATAGCACAGAAGCAGCTCCCTGTGCGCAATCTACACAGAGATATTCCTCTTTTTGCGATAGTGCCCACGCTACGGCCCTGGACGTAGATCCGATTTGCGTGCAGCAGAGGGGATTATGCCAGCTCGAACCAAGGTTTTCAAGCTCGTCCCACAAATATATATAGGTTTATGGAGCATTGGGCTCCGTTTACGGATTGCTCTGTATTTATGCT
>URWS01000111.1 GCA_900551605.1 uncultured Collinsella sp.
GCCATGGCCAATGCGCAGGTTACTGAACATGGGGAAGGTCCTCTCCCTCGGCCATGCGGCCAAGCAGAATCGCGGTTACGGGACGCAGGTCCTCGGGCACCGTCACCTTAAGGTTATCGCGCGGGCTCTGGACGCAGCGGACGCGCCCACCCATGCGCTCGACCAGTGACGAATCGTCCGTGCCGATAAAGCCCTCGGCAATCGCCGCGGCATGGGCGCGCTTCATGGCGTCGACACTAAAAATCTGCGGCGTCTGCGCGGCCCAGTACAGCTCGCGCGGCGGCGTCTCGACGATGTTGTCGCCATCGACGATTTTGAGTGTGTCGATGGCAGGCTGGCCGCACACGACACCGTCGAGGGCACGGTCGCTCACGAGCACGTCGATAGCGTGGTCGATGGCCTCGGTCGTAATGAGCGGACGAGCGCCATCGTGAATGGCGACGTATTCAAAGCCCGCCGGCACCGCATGCACGCCGGCACGGGTGGAATCCTGACGGGTATCGCCGGCATCGGCAAAGCTGATGGGCGTGTCATAGTCAAACGGGTCGATGGCCAGGCGGCGCATCTCGGCACGACGCTCGGCAGGGCAAACCACGACGATGTGGCCGACCTTATTGCTACGGTCAAATGCGCGGATGGACCAGCTCATAAGCGGACGGCCCGCTACATTGACGAGCTGCTTACCACCGGGGTTACCAAAGCGCTGGCCGCTGCCACCGGCAACGACCACGGCGCATACGGGCGCCATTATGCGTTCCCCTGTTTGGTGCCCTTCATGCGGTACAGGGAGTCCGCAAGAATGGCAGGGTTGTTGACGCCAAAGTCGCCCAGGCGCTCCGGATCTTCGCTGATGTCGTCCATGAGCTCCTGCAGCGATCCATACTCGTCGACGATCTTCTCGGCCACGCCGTCGCGCACGACGGACACGCGCGAAAGCGTGCGCAGGCCCAGCGGTGTCATGACGGAGTCCTCGTCCAGGTCGTCGTAACCCAGAACCGCCGCCACATGCTGCGGGTCGGACAAGTCCTTGGGCGTCATACGGCTCAGGTTGGCGCGGATCTTTTCGGCATTGGCCTCGGAGGAATCGCTCGCATAGTCGCGAATCATCAGGTCGTACTCGGTATCCATGCTGGAGCCGGCGAGCTGCTCGAGCTGCATCTGCACGAGCTTGCCCTGGTTGCCCAGCTTGACAATGCAATCCTTAAGTTCGGTCTTTGCCTGCTGCATGATCTCGAAGCTCGAGAAAATCCCGGTAATGTCGGCGAGCGTAACGTAGTCGTCGAGCTCGAGGGCCGTCAGGCGCAGCAGGGAGCGGTCGAGCGACTGACGGGTAGTCTGGAGCGTGGCGACGAGCTGGTTGACCGAGCTCATGATGGTGGTGACGGGCTGGATCTCGTAGCTCTTGCCGTGAACGTACACGTTGACGACGGCACGACGGGCCGAGACCGAGATCACGATGGCATCCGTGAGCACCGACATGCGGGCGGCGGTGCGGTGACGCATGCCCGTCTCACTCGTGGCAAGCGAGGGATCGGGATTGAGGTGGAAGTTGGCGCGCAGGATCTGGGTGAGGTCGCCGTCGATGACGATGGCGCCGTCCATCTTGGAAAGCTCGAACAGGCGGTTCGAGGTAAACGAAATGTTGAGCGGGAAGCCGTCGTTACCGGCAGCGAGCACGTTTTCGGTGTCGCCGACGCAAATAAGAGCGCCCAGGTGACCAGCAATGATCATGTCGAGGGCGGTGCGGATCGGCTGGCCAGGTGCCGTCAGGCGGATGGCCTGTTCCATACGCTTTTGCAGCTCGTTCTTATCCAAGGCATCGCTCCCATCGTATACGCTCCATAAACGTCAATAAGTTTCTCACGGTTTGCCTCTGTGACGCCCGCAAAATCCGATGCTTACAGAATGAGCGAACACAGCTGAGAGCCCCAATCCAAATGAGCTGCTTATGTGGTAGCATCGGGATTCGCATAAATGAGGGAGTAGTCGCGTGATCGGGTTCGCCTCCGGTGGCGCGGCAAGTCAACACACTGGCCGATGCGGCCTGGCTTGCCTTAATGAACGAGACTCGTGGCTGTGCGCGCAACGCGTACGCCACGGGTCTTTTTTGTTACTCCCCCAAGAGGTACACGCGGGCCCGCCCGCAGAGAGGGAGCCAGACTATGGGACTCGCAGAGCTCGTGCTGCTCGCCGTTGGCCTTTCGATGGATGCCTTTGCCGTATCCATCTGCAAGGGCCTTGGCATGAAGAAGATCAACCTTAAAGTCGCCGTGGTGCTCGGCCTGTTCTTTGGCGGCTTTCAGGCCGGCATGCCCGTAATCGGATGGGCGCTTGGCAGCCAATTCATGGGCATCATCGGACCCATCGACCATTGGATCGCCTTTATCCTTTTGGCCTTTATCGGCGGCAAAATGCTGTGGGAAGCCTTTACCGAGGACGAGAATGAAGGCGACGGCAAGGATGCCGAAAAGATTGACCTGGGCGAGTACCTGATCCTCGCCATCGCCACCTCAATCGACGCCCTAGCCATAGGCATCTCATTTGCGGCGCTCTCGGTTGACATCGTTCCCGCTGTATCGCTTATCGGCGTCACAACGTTTATCTTCTCCGTCGCCGGCGTAGCGATCGGCCACACCTTTGGCGCGCGCTACGAAAAACCTGCCACCATCGTGGGCGGCATCGTGCTCATCCTCATCGGGCTTAAGATCTTGCTCGAGCATCTGGGGATCCTCGCGCTGTAACGAATAACGGCCGCCCGGCATTACGCCAGGCGGCCGTTTTCATAGCCAGCCGTTTTAGAGCGGCTTCACAGGCGACCTTTACGCAGCGAGGCGCTTGAGGACATCGATGAGCAGCTCGTAGAAGCGCTCGGCAGAAGCGAGCTCCATGCTCTCGTCCGGGGTGTGGACATCGGAGAGCGTCGGGCCCACGGCGATGGCGTCCAGGCCGTGCAGGGCCTCGGCAAACAGGCCGCACTCAAGGCCGGCGTGAATGGACTCGATGCGCAGCTCGGAGCCAAAGAGCTCGCGATAGCTCTCGACGAAGACGTCGCGGACCGGCGAATGCTCGGCATAGCTCCAGCCGGGATACTCGAACTCGAACTTGGCGTCGAAGCCCAGGACATCGGCCAGCGTCTGCAGGCGGTCCTTAAACTCGTTCTGCAGCGAGGTGATCGAGGAGCGCGGGGACAGCATGATCTTGACCTCGTCGTCAGAGGTGGCAACCACACCGATGTTGGAGGAAACCTCGACGGAGCCGTCGGTGGCGACGTTGCGGCGAATCACGCCGTTAGGGGCAAGACGCAGGGCGCGGATGAGGGCAAGCGCGGACTTCTGGTCCATGGCCTCGACCTCGGCGTCGTCGGCAATCTCGACGGTGCAGGTAAAGCCGGGGTCGAAGACCTCGAGCTCGGCAGTGACGTCGGCGATGATGCCCTTTGCGATCTGGGCCGCGGCCTCGGCGGCAGCGTGGTCGGCGTAGACCAGAACAGCCTTGCACTCACGGTTGATGGCGTTGTCCTTGGTGCCGCCGTTGAAGCTGACGATGGCGGGCTCGCCGGCAACCATCAGGCGGTCGATGATGCGGGCCATGATGAGGTTGCCGTTGCCGCGCTCCAGGTGGATATCGCTGCCGGAGTGACCGCCCAGCAGGCCGGAGATGTCGAGCGTGAGGGTGCTACCGGTCTTGTGCTCGCGCGCGATCGGGCAGGTGTAGGTAACGACGACACCGCCGGCGCAGCTGACGGTGGCAACGCCCTCTTCCTCGGAGTCAAGGTTAATCATAGTGCGGGCGCTAATCTGGGACTTGTCGAGCGTCTCGGCGCCGACCAGGCCAGTCTCCTCGTCGGTGGTGAATACGCACTCGAGGGCGGGGTGAACGATCGAATCGTCATCGAGAACAGTGAGCATCAGAGCGACGGCGATACCGTTGTCGGCGCCCAGAGTGGTGCCGTTAGCGGTGAGGACACCGTCCTTGACGACCAAGTCGATACCGTCGGTCGTAAAGTCGTGCTCAACGGAGCCCAACTTGTCGCACACCATATCGATGTGGCCCTGCAGCATGACGGTCGGGGCATTCTCGGCGCCGGCAGATGCGGGCTTGCGAATGATGACGTTGTAGACCTCGTCCTGATACACATCGAGACCGCGCTCCTTGGCAAACGCGACCAGGAAATCGCTGATGCCCTTCTCGTTGCCAGACCCACGGGGGATCGCGCTGACCTCCTCAAAGAAATGGAACAGCTGGGCGGGCTCGTAGCCGGTAATCTTGTAGTCCATGGTGCCTCCTTGGCGCAACTGGTTAGACAGTAAGACATGCGACTTGTATATTCCCAGACTTTGCGTGCATAAACCAGTCGAAAACGCCGAGCGCTCTCGCATCATCGGCTAACGGTGGACCGCATAGCGCAACGGTCAAAGTTACCGCAGCTCTACAAATCGAGGCGCCCTTTCCGGAGCGCCTCGATTGCACAGATCAAATTGTCGCGACGCCCTACAGCGCACCAGAGCCGGCTTGCATCATGCCGCCGGGGCCCGAGGTCACGCCGCCTCCCACAGGAGCAGCGTTGCCGGTGTGCGGTGCCGCCGGGGCGATATCGCCACCGAGCGTGCCCGCCGGACGCGGTGCCGGGATCTCGCCCGTGCCGTGGCTAAAGACAAACTTGCCATCGGCCACGTCGCACAGGACGGTATCGCCCTCGCCCCACTCGCCGGCCAGCAGCTCCTCGGACAGCGGATCCTCGATGAGCTTTTGGATAGCACGGCGCAGCGGGCGCGCACCGTTGGTGAGGTCGGTGCCCTCGGCCACGATCTTGTCATAGGCCGCATCGGTGAGCTTGATGTTCATGCCGTTGGCGATCAGACGCTGACGAAGGTCGTCCACCAGCAGGTGCGCGATCTTGGTGAGATTCTCGCCCGAGAGCTTCTGGAACACCACAATATCGTCGATACGATTGAGCAGCTCGGGGCGGAACAGGCGCTTGAGCTCGCCCATCGCACGACCCTTGATCTCGCTCGAGGTGAGACCCTGCTCGCCCGTGGTGCCAAAGCCAACGCTTGCATCCTGTGCGATCTCACGGGCGCCCACGTTGGACGTCATGATGATCACCGTGTTGCGGAAGTCGACCGTCTTGCCCTGGCTATCGGTGAGGCGGCCCTCCTCCAGCACCTGCAGCAGGATGTTGAAGATATCGGGATGCGCCTTCTCGATCTCGTCGAACAGCACGACCGAGTACGGATGACGGCGCACGGCCTTGGTGAGCTGACCGCCCTCGTCGTGACCGACGTAGCCCGGGGGACTACCGATGAGCTTGGAGACCTCGAACTCGCTACCGAACTCCGACATGTCGAAGCTGATGAGCGCGTCCTTGCTGCCAAAGAGATACTCGGCGAGCGTCTTGGCGAGCTCGGTCTTACCCGTGCCGGTGGGGCCTAGGAAGATAAAGCTGCCGCCGGGGCGACGCGGGTCCTTGAGCGGCGAGCGGCTGCGGCGCACGGCTTTGGCAACGGCCTCGACAGCCTCGTCCTGACCGATGATGCGGGTCTTGAGTACGCTTTCGGTCTGCAGCAGGCGGCGACTCTCACTCTCGGTGAGCGAGGATACCGGCACGCCCGAGGTCACGGACACGATGTCGGCAATCTGGCTCACATCAATGGTGAGCGGGCTGGCATCGAGCTCGGCGGTCCAAGCGGCCTTGGCCTCGGCGAGCTCAATCTCGGCGGCCTTCTGCTGCTCGGTGATCTCGGCGGCCTTATTCATGTCGTCGCTCTCGGT
>URWS01000112.1 GCA_900551605.1 uncultured Collinsella sp.
CTACACTTATGCGATCGTCGGCAGCGTCAGATGTGTATAAGAGACAGGGCCGCGGGGCAATCGCGTCTGGTCCGCTACACCATGGGCGGCGAGAACTCCGATACCGGCATGATCTGCGGCGGAGCCATCTGCCTGTGCTACCTACATCTGGATGCGACCCAGGCACCGTTGTTCCAGGAAATTGCCGACGTCTTGGTCTATCGGCGCATCGGCGACTTCGTCATCGACTTTGAACCGTTTATCGCGAGCGCGCTCGAGGGCGATGTGGCCGAGTACCATGGCGAGGCATCGCGCCATACCATTGCGGGCTGCCCCGGGCTTTCACTGGTGGAGGAGGGGAGTAGCGTCACCTACACTAACGCCGCCTCCGAGATTCCCGCGGCGCACGTCGAGACGCTCTGCCCCGAGGGCCTGACCTACATCTTTGGCTGCGGACACGTGGGCGCCGCGACGGCGCGCGTGCTCACGGCGGCGGGCTTTGCCGTCGTGGCTTGCGACGACCGCCCCGGCACGCTGACCCCCGAATGGGTGCCCGGTGTCTACGATCGTCGCCTGGTCGATTACAAGAACCTGAGCAAGCAGTGCCCCATCGGCCCGCGCGACCTGGTGGTCGTCGCCACGGCGGGTCACAAGTCCGATATAGACGTGGTGATTCAGGCCATGCGCGCCAAGCCTGCCTACCTGGGCTGCCTGGGATCGCGCCGCAAGACGGCCTTTGTGCGCGCCCGCCTGGAGCAGGAGGGCTTTACGCAGGAGCAGATCGACGAGCTGCACCTGCCGATCGGCGTCGCCATCGAGGCCGAGGACCCCGAGGAGATCGCCATCTCCATCGCCGCCGAGATGATCCACCTGCGCCGCACCAAACTCGTCCCCCGCAAGCGCTAGTCGCATCCCCACCAATAAGTTGCGGTGAAATACGGATTGTTTAAGCCTGTTAGGCCGCAAACAGTCCCTATTTCACCGCAACTGCTTTTTGGGACCCATTTGTGCGGGGGAGTTGTGGAGTTGTGCAGGCAGACGAGGTTTTTCTGGAAATACGCACCCAATGCGCGTATAGTACCGATTGTTTTGTCGGCTCCTGCTGCGTCGAGTCCAAACCGCGAAATGCCATGAGCGGCGCGGATGCAGCCAGGAGGCACGAGGACAACCCATCGTGGCCACGCCCCGTGCTTAAAACCCCAAGAAGGAGTGAACAATGGCAGAAGAGAAGTATGTGCCGCGTCTGAAGACCAAGTACAACAACGAGGTCAAGCAGCAGCTTCAGGACAAGTTCCAGTACGAGAACGTCATGATGATCCCCAAGTTTGAGAAGATCGTCGTGAACATGGGTGTCGGCGAGGCCGCTACCGATTCCAAGGCCATCGACGGTGCCGTGCGCGACCTGCGCGCCATCACCGGCCAGCAGCCGATGATCACCCGTGCCCGCAAGTCCATCGCTACCTTCCGCCTGCGCGCTGGTATGCCGATCGGCTGCAAGGTTACCCTGCGTGGCGACCGTATGTGGGAGTTCTTCGATCGTCTGACCTCCGTCGCGATCCCCCGTATCCGCGACTTCCGCGGCATCTCCGCCAAGAGCTTCGACGGGCGTGGTAACTTCTCCATGGGCGTCACCGAGCAGCTCATCTTCCCCGAGATCGACTTCGACTCCGTCGATCACCAGCGTGGTATGGACATCACTTTCGTGACCACCGCCAACACCGATGAGGAGGCCAAGGCCCTTCTGGACGCCTTCGGTTTCCCGTTCAAGAAATAGGTTCACCTGCCCTAAAAGCGCCGTTCCCACAAGGGGGCGGCGTTTGGGGCGAACAATACTCTATGTGAGGAGGATATAAGTGGCTAAGACATCGATGATCGTCAAGTGCAATCGCAAGCAGAAGTTCTCTACTCGTGAGTACACGCGCTGCCAGCGCTGCGGCCGTCCGCACTCTGTGTACCGCAAGTTCGGCCTGTGCCGTGTCTGCTTCCGTGAGCTTGCACTCAAGGGCGAGCTTCCCGGCGTTAAGAAGGCCAGCTGGTAAGTCACTACCAGCGTTTCAAGCATCCGTTTGGAACAGGGAAAACGCGCTAGTTAGGCTTTGCCGTTAAGGGCGGCGAAGAACCAAGAGCACGTGTTCATCAAGAACGAAGGAGAATCTGTATGAACCTTACAGACCCGATCGCAGATATGCTTACGCGCATCCGTAACGCTAACTCTGTGAACAAGGCCACGGTCTCCATGCCGAGCAGCAAGAAGCTCGTCGAGATCGCTCGTGTTCTGCACGAGGAGGGCTACATCGAGGGCTACGATGTCGAGGACACCGTTCCCCAGAAGACTCTGCACATCACGCTTAAGTATGGTTCCAAGAAGGCTAAGGTCATCAACGGCATCCGCCGCATTTCCAAGCCGGGCCTGCGTAAGTACACCGGCGTTGCCGATATGCCCCGCGTCCGCGGTGGCCTTGGTACCGCCATTATTTCCACCAGCCATGGCGTCATGACCGACCGCGATGCTCGCAAGCACAACGTCGGCGGCGAGATCATCGCTTACGTCTGGTAATTCGCTCGGTAGGTAGAAGGAAAGGAGATCACCGTGTCTCGTATCGGTAATAAGCCTGTCCAGATTCCCGCCGGAGTCGAAGTGGCAGTCAACGGCAACAACGTTGTCGTCAAGGGCCCCAAGGGCCAGCTCGAGCTCGATGTCTTTGAGAAGCTCGCTATCAACGTCGAGGACAACGTCCTCACCGTTTCCCGTCCCGACGACGAGCGTGAGACCCGTGCCCGCCACGGTCTCACCCGCGCCCTCATCCACAACATGGTTGTTGGCGTTTCCGAGGGCTTCGAGAAGAAGCTCGAGCTCGCCGGCGTCGGTTACCGCGTGCAGCAGAAGGGCAAGAACCTCGAGTTCTCCCTGGGCTTCTCGCACCCCGTGATCGTCGAGGCTCCCGAGGGCATCACCTTCGAGGTTCCCGACAACACCCACGTGAACGTCAAGGGTATCAACAAGCAGCAGGTCGGTCAGATCGCCGCTGAGATCCGCGGTCATCGTCCTCCCGAGCCTTACAAGGGCAAGGGTATCCACTATGTTGGCGAGCACATCCGCCGCAAGCTGGGTAAGGCCGCCAAGTAGTCGTAACCGACTCACTCGCATAAGACCAGCACCCCGTCAGGTGCTGGCAAGATCAACCTTTTTAGGAGTTTACGTATGAACAAGCATAAGGCGAAGCTGGAAGGCCTCAAGCGTCGTCAGCGTCGTGTTCGCGGCAAGGTCTCGGGTACCTCCGAGCGTCCGCGTCTTCGCGTGACCCGTACTAACGCCAACATCTATGCCCAGATCATCGACGACAGCAAGGGCTCCAGCCTGACGCTCGTCTCTGCCTCGACCCTCGAGGCCGAGTTCAAGGGCACCCACACCTCGAACAAGGAGGCTGCGGAGAAGGTCGGTCAGCTCGTTGGCAAGCGCGCCATCGAGGCCGGCATCACCAAGGTCGCCTTCGATCGCGGTGGCCGTATCTACCATGGCCGCGTCAAGGCCCTCGCCGACGGTGCTCGTGCCGCCGGTCTCGAGTTCTAGGAGGTATGTAGCACATGGCTCGTAATCAGAAGCAGCAGCGCGAGGCCTCCGAGTTCGAGGAGCGCGTCGTTTACATCAACCGCGTGTCGAAGACCGTCAAGGGTGGTCGTCGCATGAGCCTCGTCGCTCTCGTCGTCGTTGGCGACGGCAAGGGCAACGTCGGCGTTGGCATGGGCAAGTCCGCTGAGGTGCCCATGGCCATCTCCAAGGCATCTCTCGATGCCAAGAAGAACATGTTTCACGTGCCGGTGACCGAGCAGGGCACCATCCCGCACGAGGTTCTCGGCCACTTTGGTGCCGGCCGCATCATCATCAAGCCCGCTGTCGAGGGTACCGGCGTTATCGCCGGCGGCGCTGTGCGTCCCCTCTTTGAGCTTGCTGGCATCAAGAACGTCCTGTCCAAGTCCCTCGGTACCGACAACGGCCTCAACATCATCAAGGCTGCCGTCGAGGGCCTCAAGGAGCTCTCCAGCCCTGAGGACGTCGCGGCTCGCCGTGGCCTGACGGTCTCCGAGATGTTCGTCGGTAAGGAGAACTAAGCATGGCTGACACCATCAAGATCAAGCAGGTCCGCAGCACCAACGGTTGCAAGCAGGACCAGGTCCGTACTGTCCGTGCCCTCGGTCTCCACAGGATCCGCGAGGTTCGCGAGATTGCTGACAACGAGTCCGTCCGCGGCATGATCTTCAAGGTCAAGCACCTTGTCGAGATTGTAGAGGAGTAGCAAATGCAGCTTCACGATCTTACTCCCGCGCCCGGTTCCACCAAGAACCGCAAGCGCGTCGGCCGTGGCAATTCTTCGGGTCACGGCACCACTTCTGGCCGCGGTCAGAAGGGCCAGGGTTCCCGCTCTGGCGGCACCAAGGGCGCCGGCTTCGAGGGTGGCCAGACTCCGCTGGCTATGCGCCTGCCCAAGCTTCCGGGCTTCCGTAACCCCCGTCGTATCGAGTACACCGCTGTTAACGTTGAGCGTCTCGAGCGTAAGTTCGAGGACGGCGCTGTGATCGACGGTGCCGCTCTTAAGGCCGCTCGCATCACCAAGAGCGAGTTCGAGCCCGTCAAGGTGCTCGGCAATGGTGAGCTCACCAAGAAGTTCACGGTCAAGGTCGACAAGGTCAGCGCTTCTGCGCAGGCCAAGATCGAGGCCGCCGGCGGAAAGGTCGAGCTGCCGTGCTAAATGGTCTTAAGAATGCTTTCCGCATCAAAGAATTGCGCGAAAAGATTCTTTTTACCATAGCTATGCTCGTCGTGTACCGCATTGGTGCGCACGTTCCTGTGCCCGGCATTCCCTTCCAGGGGATGCTGGGCCTTTTCTCGACCGATAACAATTCGGTCGCCGCAGGTGCTATGGCCCTCCTGAATCTTTTCTCTGGCGGCGCGTTGAGCTATGTGTCGGTGTTTTCGCTGGGCATCATGCCTTACATCACCAGCTCGATCATCCTCCAGATGCTCCAGGCCGTTGTGCCTTCCCTGCATGAGCTTGCCCGCGAGGGCGAGGTCGGTCAGACCAAGATTACGCAGTATTCGCGTTACCTCACCCTTGCTCTGGCAATCCTCAACTCCGTGGGTTACCTCTTCCTCTTTAAGAGCTTCGGCATCAGCTTCAATGGCGCCGGCGCTCCCGAGATCATCTTCGACCTCATGATCGTCGGTACGCTCACCGCGGGCGCCATGCTGATCATGTGGATTGGTGAGCTCATCACCCAGCGCGGTATCGGCAATGGCATGTCGCTGATCATCTTCGCGAACATCATGGCCGGTCTGCCGCAGGCTATCTTCTCCAGCACCGAGGGCAATGCCGGTGGCATCATCACCATGGTGATCATCTGCGCCATCATCCTGCTGGTTATCCCGCTGATTGTTTTCCTTGAGCGCGGCCAGCGCCGCATCCCGGTCTCCTACGCTAAGCGCGTCGTGGGCCGTCGCATGATGGGTGGCCAGACCACCTACCTGCCCATCAAGGTCAACACCGCGGGTGTCGTGCCGATCATCTTCGCTTCGGCGCTGCTGTACTTCCCGGCTCAGATTGCCGTGTTCTTCCCCGGCATCGGCTGGATTCAGGCAGTTGCCTCCGCGCTTTCGACCGGTTGGCTCAACTGGGTGCTTAACGTTGTCCTCATCGTGTTCTTCGCGTACTTCTACACCTCCATGGTGTCTGTCTCTTATACACATCTCCGAGCCCACGAGACTAAG
>URWS01000113.1 GCA_900551605.1 uncultured Collinsella sp.
TCCGTCGAGCACATGCCCACCGGTGTCGACCGCTTTGGCGCCGTGGTGCAGGAGCAGGACGTGCACGACTCGCTGTACTCGCTTGTGGGCGACATTCAGCAGGAGGTCGAGCCGCTCGAGATCGAGGTTGTCGAGGGCCTGGCGCTCATCGCGACCGTCGGCCGTAACCTGCGTGGCCGCGCAGGTATCTCGGGCCATCTGTTTGGCATGCTTGGCCAGGCCGGCGTGAGCGTGCGCATGATTTCGCAGAGCTGCGACGAGATCAACATCATTATCGGTGTCGAGGAGAAGGACTTCGACCTGGCGATTCAGACCATCTACCGTGCCTTCTCCGATGAGAACGGCATTGTGAAGGTCTCCGACCTGGAGGCTTCCGCGCCGGTCGATCCCGCCCTGGCCGCGCTCCGCAAGTAGCTGCTATCTCGCTAGATTTTTGAGTCATGTCTCAAAATCTACGGCGGGGCGTTTCGTTTCGGTTTCGTTTCGACGGGGCGGGTTTCGTGCCCGCCCCGTTCTTGTATACACTGGCAACAATAATTGGCCTGCTCGGCGTGCGGGCAAAAACCACAACCTTTAAAGGGGGAAGCATGAAACAGTACACGGTTGCTATTTTGGGCGCGACGGGAGCCGTGGGCACCCAGATGCTCGAGTGCCTCAACGAGCAGAAGTTTCCGGTCGGTAAGCTCAAGCTGCTGGCGAGCGCGCGCTCTGCGGGCAAGACCGTTGAGTTCCGCGGCGAGCAGATCGTAATCGAAGAGGCTTGCCCCGAGGCCTTTGAGGGCTGCGACATCGTACTCGGCGCTGCCGGCGACGATATCGCCAAGGAGCTGCTGCCCGAGGCCGTCAAGCGCGGCGCCGTTGTGGTT
Source organism: uncultured Collinsella sp. (assembly GCA_900551605.1). Classification (GTDB taxonomy): domain Bacteria; phylum Actinomycetota; class Coriobacteriia; order Coriobacteriales; family Coriobacteriaceae; genus Collinsella. Next base: position 867 of record URWS01000113.1, read on the forward strand.
GACAACAGCCACGCCTTCCGCATGGATCCCGAGGTGCCGCTGGTCGTGCCCGAGATCAATGCCGATGACATCAAGTGGCATCACGGCCTGATCGCCAACCCCAACTGCGCGACCATCATCGGCCTGGTTCCCACGTGGCCGCTGCATCAGCTCGCCGGTGTGAAGCGCATGATCGTCTCGACGTATCAGGCGGCTTCGGGTGCCGGCGCTCCCGGTATGGCCGAGCTCGAGGCCCAACTGGCCGCCCTGGGCCGCGGCGAGGAGATTCCCGAGCCGCACGCATTTGCCGCCCAGCTCGCGAGCAACCTGATTCCGCAGATCGGCGGCGTCAAGGAGGAAGGCTTTACCTCCGAGGAGATGAAGCTGCAGAACGAGGGCCGCAAGATTATGCACCTGCCCGAGCTGCGCGTGAACTGCACCTGCGTGCGCGTGCCCGTGCTGCGTTCGCACTCCGAGAGCATTACGCTCGAGTTTGAGCGCGACATTACGGTTGAGGAGGCCCGTGCTGCGCTGGCTGCCGCTCCGGGCGTGAAGCTGGTTGACGATATGAGCGCCGAGGATGCGCACGATCGCTTCCCCATGCCGATGGACACCTCCGACCAGGATTTGATTTGGGTCGGCCGTGTGCGTCGCGACATCTCGAACCCCGAGGCCGCGCGCGGCATCACCTTCTGGTGCTGCGGCGACCAAATCCGTAAGGGCGCGGCAACCAACGCCGTCCAGATCGCTAAGCTGCTCTGCGAGTAGTGCGACCTGTCCGGCGGGGGCCGGGCTTAGTTTTCAGAACGTCCTCGACCATGTGTGGCGCCTTGTCCTGCTCCTTCGGAGCCGCGGACAAGGCGCCACACTGGTCTGCGGAGTGTTCTGAAAACTAAGCCCGGCCCCCGCCTGCGGTGACGCTGCTGCGAGTGGCCTGCGATGGGGTCGTTGTTGGTTGGGGCCGCTGGGCTGATGTGGGGGCACGTGGTTGTTGCGGGCCCTAGTCCCGGCGGCGGCCTCGGCGCTTTGCGCCTGCCGCCTTGGGGGGCTGCGGAGCGCGGCCGGCAGCTGCGGCGCGTTGCGCCTGCTGCCTGCGGGGACTTTGGGGTCGTGCGGCAGCTGCGGCGCTGTCGCGCCTGCTGCCTTGGGTGACTTTGGGGTCGATTGGGGTTGTCTGCACAATTCGCGGTATTATGTTGCGGAGTTTTGAAAGGAGCCGCTGGTGGTCACGACGACATTTGCTTCGCCTTTGGGCGAAATCTTGCTTGCCGCTGATGGCCGCGGTCTGACGGGGCTTTGGTTTGAGGGGCAGGAGCACTTTGGTTCCACGCTTCTCCGGGAAGACTCCGAACATGTTGAAGGCGCCGACGCGGTTTCCGGTACCGGTGGCATGTCGTCGGTGAGTCCGGCAAATGGTGTGGCCTCTTCGGTGCTTGAGCGTTCATGGGCTTGGCTGAATGCTTATTTTGCGGGGCAGGAGCCTCGGTATACGCCGCCGTTGCATTTGATTGGCACGGCGTTTCAGCGTGAAGTCTGGTACGAGCTGCTTTCTATTCCGCGTGGCGAGGTCGCTACGTATGGCGAGATCGCCCAGCGTGTTGCGGCTCGACATCATGTGCCGGGAAACGAGGCACCCGTTGTATCTCCTCGCGCGGTGGGGGCCGCGGTTGCGCGTAACCCCATTTCGATTATCGTGCCATGCCATCGCGTAGTTGCCGCCGATGGTTCGCTCAACGGATATGCCGGCGGGCTCGATCGCAAAGAGTGGCTGCTTCGGCTTGAGGGCGCGTACGAGGAGTAACGCTCGAGCACTTTGCATAACTAGGGCGCCGTGAAAGGACGAGTCACTGTCCCTTCGCGCCCGGCATGCGTCAAAGCGCTCGACACGTGCGCCTTAAGTTTGGCTAAGCCACATCCTGCGTATTTAAAAACGCGCAGGCTGAGCAGCTAAGGCTGCGCTAAGGCGGTTGACGGTACGCTATCATCGGCAGTATCGAAACCTGTAGAGCCATGCGCCAAAGGAGCAACTATGAAGCTGATGCTTGCCGAGGACGAACCTGGTCTCTCCCGCGCCCTCACCGCGATTCTTCAACATAGCGACTACGAGGTCGACACCGCCCTCGACGGCTTGACGGCGCTCGAGAATCTACTCACCAACGATTACGACGCCGCAATCCTGGACATCATGATGCCCGGCATGGACGGCATCGAGGTGCTCAAGCGTACACGCGCCGCCGGAAAGCGATTGCCCATCATCATACTCACGGCAAAAAGCGAGGTGTCCGATAAGGTCGAGGGCCTGGATGCCGGTGCCAACGATTACCTGACCAAGCCGTTTGCCGCCAAGGAACTGCTTGCGCGTATTCGTGCCATGACGCGTGCCGCGACGGCAATTGACGCCACGACGCTCAGCGTGGGTAACGTGCGCCTCGACACGGCGGCTTGCACGCTTGTGGGACCTTTGGGCGAGGAGCACCTGGCCAATCGCGAGTTTCAGCTTATGGAACTCTTTATGCGCAACGCCGGCACGCGCATGCCCACTGAACGTCTGATGCTCGAGGTTTGGGGTGAGGACGCGCCCGAAGGCGCCAACGTGGTGTGGGTCTATATCTCGTACCTGCGCAAAAAGCTGACGGCGCTTGGTGCCAACGTTGCCATTCGCGCGTCGCGCAACCAGGGCTATTCGCTCGAGGTTGTCGAGGAAGGCGAATAAGCGTGAGCGCGAGCGCGTGGTGCAAGCGCATGACGGAGTGGTTTCACGCCGCTTCGAGTAGTACGGGGCGGGCTAATTCTGTTGACGCATTGGGCCGCCGTCTGCGTCGCAAGTTTATCCTCGTTGCCATGGGCGCCGTGACCGTGGTGCTCACGCTCATCATCGCCGGCATCAACATCGTCAATTATTCGCATGTCTGCAAAATGGCTGATGCGCGTCTGGACTATATCCTGACAGGCAAGGGCAGCATCGATTGGGAAGACGAGTCCAGGACCGATTCCGGCAATGGCGGGGATACGAGCACCGGCATGGTTGCGGATGGCGATCGAGCGGGCGCTCGCGTGGGACATTTTGAAGGCATGACGGCGGAGTCTCCCTTCGACACGCGCTACTTTACGGTGACGCTTGTCGAAGGGCAGGTGGTCGATGTCAATACCGCCCGCATTGCCGCGGTGGGCGCCAAGCGTGCCGCCCGTATTGCCATGGGGCTGGATTCCAAGGGCCTGACCTCTGGGTTTTCTGGTAACTACCGCTATACGACCACAGCTCAAGGCGAAAAGACCACCTATGTGTTCGTGGACTGTTCGCGCGAGCTTGCAAGTTTCCATTCGTTTTTGAACGCGAGTGTGGCAATCAGCTGTATTGGCTGGCTGGCGGTGCTGGCAATTGTAACGGTCGCGTCGGGTGCCGTGATTCGACCGATGGTCGAGAGCTACAGCAAGCAAAAGCGATTTATTACCGATGCAAGCCACGAGATAAAGACGCCGCTCGCTGTGATCGATGCCGCCAACGAGGTACAGGAGATTGAGAGCGGCGAGAGTGAGTGGACGCAGAGCATTCACGAGCAGGTGGCGCGACTGACGGCGCTCACGGAGCGTCTGGTATTTTTGGCGCGCATGGACGAGGGCTCGGCGGGCTTTACCATGGCGTCGATCGATCTCTCGGAGGCAGTTGACAAGGCAGCCGCGCCGTTTGAATCGGTGGCGGTCTCGCGCGGCAAGCGCCTGTCGATGTCGGTCGCGACCGGCGTGCGCGCTCATGCCGATGCTGCGGCGGTGACGCAGGTGGTTGAGTTGCTGCTGGACAACGCCACGCGCTATGCGAGCGAGGGCAGCGTGATTGAGCTGAGCCTACGTGCCGTTTCGCGCGTTCAGGGTAAGGGCGCCACCGAGCTTGTCGTATCGAACGCCGTGGACGAGCTGCCCGAAGGCGACCTAGATCGATTGTTCGACCGCTTCTATCGTGCGGACGTGTCGCGCAGCTCCAAGACGGGCGGCTCGGGCGTGGGCCTATCCGTGGTGCGTGCCATCGCCGAAGCCCATGGCGGGAGCGCTTCTGTCTGCGGCCACGGTAACCAGATCACCTTCACCGTCCGCCTCTAAAACCTGCCAAAATAAACCTGTCCCTTTTTGGTCGGTGCGAAATGGGTAATACTAAAGAGTTATCCGACCAGATGGGAATCAATCGATGGCCTATATCGAATTCAGAGACGTCATTAAAGCCTATGGCGAGGGTGATGCCCGCATTCACGCGCTCGACGGCGCGAGTTTTACCGTTGAGCGTGGCGAGCTTGCCATTATCCTGGGCGCTTCGGGCGCCGGTAAAACCACGGCGCTCAACATCTTGGGCGGCATGGACACGGCGACCTCCGGCACTGTGACGGTGGACGGGCGCGACGTGAGTGCCGCCAACGAGGCGCAGCTTGTGGAGTACCGCCGCGCCGACGTGGGCTTTGTCTTTCAGTTCTACAATCTGGTTCCCAACCTGACGGCTCTCGAGAACGTCGAGCTCGCGGCGCAGATCTGCCCCGATTCGCTCGATGCCGAGCAAACGCTTCGCCAGGTTGGCCTGGGCGAGCGCCTGGGCAACTTTCCGGCACAGCTTTCGGGCGGCGAGCAGCAGCGCGTGTCCATTGCCCGCGCGCTGGCCAAGAACCCCAAGCTGCTCCTGTGCGACGAGCCCACGGGCGCACTCGATTACAAAACCGGCAAGCAGATCTTGCAGTTGCTGCAGGATACTTGCCGCAAGCAGGGCATTACGGTCATTATCATCACGCACAACTCCGCGCTCGCGCCCATGGCCGATCGCCTGATCCGCTTTAAGAGCGGTCGTGTGGAAAGCGAGACGGTCCAGCAACTGTCTCTTATACACATCTCCGAGCCCACGAGACTAAG
>URWS01000114.1 GCA_900551605.1 uncultured Collinsella sp.
GCAATTTAATTGTCAATGAGGCGTCTAGTCGATTCTAATGTATTCCGCCCAAGAGTATTCTGGCAGAAAATCTCCCGAAGGTTCCCTGAGCCCATCGCGATAGTCGTAGTAGTCACACTCGATCGACTCGGCGACAACGCGACGAGCCCCTCGGTCGCTCTCCACGATATAGCCGATGCCGTTCCTGCTGAGTTCAGACATAAGGCGCGAAGCGACTTTCCTCGCTCGCGCCCTCGTCGTCTCATCGGGCTCGCACTCCCACAGCATCGCAATGATCTCGCGTGTAGACACAAACGCGCCACGCTTTTCAATAAGAAGTGCCAAGAGCTCCCTGGCTTTTGCAGAGCGGATATTAACGGCCTTGCCGTCAACGACCAATTGGAACGAACCAAATAGCGTGACATTGATTTGTTTCTGAGTGGCGACGGCGGAAAGCGGATCTCCCCCAGCATCGGCATGATCGAAACTCAGCCCGATAAAACACTTAGCCCTAGAAATCGAAGCCATCGTAAGCAGAACGGGCCTAACGGAACCATCGCGGAGCAGCAGCGAGAATTTCAATTTCGCCGACCCGATATCGCCCGATTCCGACTCGCCCGACGTAACCTTTTCGCAAAAATCTTTTGCGGCTGCGACGTCTTCCGGAACCGCATGATCAATTAAGTAATTTGTTGTATCGTCCATGAACATCCGCACGTTGAGCGGCAAATTAATGACATTGTTGTCGCTACGGGCGATATACGTTACGGAGCCCTCGAGTCGATCAACCTCAAACAAATCCTCGGCAAAACTCGAAAAAAGGAGTCTGCCAAACGAGAGCTTATCCTCGCTGTCGCGCTGATGATCGATATCCCCCTCAATCTTGATGCAAAAAAGGCTGTCCTCGACAGATTCCTCAAGCTGAATGCACTCGACCCACAGATCGCATACCTGCGTTTCGCCATCCGCAGATACCAGAGCGCAGGTCTCCATGTCGGAGTACTCCTCCACATGTGCCTTATCGATAGCCTTCCTGACCTTGTCGCGATCGGATATCGCAACGAAATCGAGAAGTCCCCCTACACTCGAGCGCGAGTCTTCTATACCGAGCAAACTGGATGCAACACCACACATGTGCTCCATGTCAACGGCGGCATTTCCATACACTTTAAGGATCGCCATCCGTTCACCCGGAACGGTAGACGCAGATTCCAGTTGCTCGTCCGGCACCTCGCAGACAACGGAGTAACCGCGTATCACACCATCCTCGCATACGACGGACGCCATGGTGTCAACTACTCGGATGACAGAGCCGTCCTTACGAATCAAGCGATATACAACGCTATCGCAGCCTTCGTTTTCGGCTAAACGCTGGGCAAAATCGTCAAAAAGGGCTGTATCGTCGGGATGCACCAGCGCCGTGTATACCTCACCGGTTAGCTCGGCCAGCTCGGTCTCCTGGTAACCCAGCATCTCGCAGAAATTCTTGCCTGCAAATTCCAGATGCATCGGATCCCCCAGGCAGCATCGATGATATCCACCCAGGTGATGCATAATGTCGTGCTCGCCACCGGCGGCAATCAATCGATTGTCAGTTTCTTGCTTCATGAAATAGCAGCCCCTTTCACAAATTACGATAGCGACCGCCCGTTCCATTTGTGCAAAAGTGTGACCGCTCCGTGACAGATGAGGAGGATCCGGCGTAAGAGTATGCATTATTGAGTTGCGGTGAAATAGTTCCTGGTTGGCCCGCCTGGGCAGCAATTCAGGAACTATTCCACCGCAAGTTATCTGAGGGCTAGAGGTTGTAGGTGACCACCTGGGGCTCGGCGGATTCGCCAGAGGGGATCGAGTCGACTTGCTCCACGCGGACGAACTTGACCGTTACCGTCTCAAAACCCGCCTTGTGCAGAACGTCCGAATAGACGCGCGCCTGCAGGGCATGCTTCTCCAGCAGCTGATCCGGCGTCTCGTCCGGCGTGCCACCCGTCTTGTAGTCGATGACCAGCGCGCGCGACGGATCTGCCGGATTCGTTGCCAAGGCATCGATGGCGCCTTCGGCATACGCACCGTAGCGAGCGATGTCCTCGTCCTCGCAACCCAGCGAGAAGAACGGCACTTCGGCGCGAACGCACGGCCACGCGAGCAGGTCGGCACGGACTGCCGACTTGAGCCAGCGATTCAGGGCAACGTCAAAACGCTCGCGCTGATCCGGCGTCAGGTGCCACAGGCGCGTCAGCGCATCGGCGCGCTCGGCAGGCAGTTCGTCGGCGCCCATCTCGATCAGCCACTGGCAGGCGGCATGGAACGCCGAACCCAGCGCCACGGGATTGCCGACAGGCTCAACGGTGGCCACATCCGCATCCGTCATCTCGGAGCCATCCGACTCCGCATCATCGCCGGCCTCGTCCATGGGCACGCGGGCCTCGGCCGCATGGTCCTCGGCCTCGGCATGCAGCGCCGCGGCAATCGACGAATAACTGTACGAATCGCGCGCCGGATACGGGCAGGTACCCATACGCACGCCCACGGCCTGGGGATACACAAGCTCAAACGCATCGGGCTCGGGGTCGGCAGGACCGGGCGCGGCTGCGCGAGTACCAGCATCAACAACCTCCGCGTCCGTATCACCGCGGACAAGCCTGCCCTCGGCATCCAGCGAAGCGTTAGCCTCAAACGTCTGCTCGCCAAAGGTAAAGTTTGCCAGCGAAATAAGCTCGTAGTCGCCCGGCTGGGAATTGTCGAACACCAAGTGGTCGGCATCGAGCTGCGGCATACCCAGGCCCCGGCCAGGCAAAATGCGGTGCAGCACGTCATAGGTCAGGTCGGATTCGACGTCGAAAGACGGCGCCGGCACCTTACCGCGGCTCACGGCGACGTCCATCGCCAGAATCACGAGCTCGCGCGCACGCGTCATGGCGACGTAGAGCAAGCGGGCCCGCTCCTCGAGCGAGAGCTGCAGGTCGTCGTTGCGCAGGCTCACAAATGCCTCGGCGGGAGAACCCGTTGCACAGACGTCGTCCATAAGTTCCGGCGAAAGCCACAGCGACGTGCCCTTGCCCTTAAATGCGTGCTCAAACTGCTTTTTGACGTCGTCACCCTTGACGAAGGTCCCATCGGCGAGCTTAACGCCATCAAAGCGTGCCGGTAGTGCCACAACCTGCGCCCCGCCGTCAACACGCCCCATTTGGGCAGCTCCGGTCGACTTACGTACGCCAAAGCACTCGGAAACCGCCACGACCGGATACTCCAGGCCCTTGGACGCATGCACCGTCATGATGCGCACCGCGCCGTTGCCCTCCTCGTTGAGCGCGCCCGGCGCCTCCTTGCCCGCCAAGAAGCGATCGAAGGCGAGCGCAATGGAGCGCGGCGAGTTGCCGAACTCGGCCTCTGCCTCGGCCACGGCATCGAGCGCCTTGAGCACGTTAGCGGCGATGGCCTTGCCCTCGGGGCCACGCTGCGCCAGGCGCACAAACCAGCCCGAGGCGTTGACCACATCGCGAACGATAGCGGCAAACGAATCGCGCCCCACGCGACGGAACGCATAGCGCAGCACCTCGCGGGCGCGCGTCAGCAGCGGCAGATCACGCAGGCCGGGCACATCGCAGTCACTCATAATGCCCGCATCGATATTGCGGCGCGAGGTCTCCCCCGTCTGGTCGTCGAGCTTGGTCGCCAGCGCCAAGAACTCCTGGGCACCAAGCGCAAACATCGGCGAGGCCAGCAGGGGCATAAGGCCCTGCGCCGTGTCCGCCGGGTTGGCAAGCGCGCACACCAGTGCGCGAATCGTCTGCACCTCGGCAGCCTGGGCAAAGACCGAACCGCCCGCGATGACGCAGTCGAGTCCCTGGTCGCGGAACGCTTGGGCATAGACGTCGGCATTGGTCATACGGCCCAGCAGCAACACCATATCGCCCTGAGGCTGTTTTTTATCGGCAAGCGCACGGAAACGCTCGGCAATCGCACGAGCTTTCGCCTGCGTTCGCTCCTGGGTGCTGCCGCCGGCAACGAGCAGCGCCTGGCGGCGCGAAGCCTTTGCCCTGAGCTTGTCTTCGCGCTCATCGCTCGGCTCAAGATCCAAAAAGCCCTGCATAAGGCCACCGGTATCGCCGTCGAAGACACGCGCCACGTAGCGCAGGACCTCGTCGTGACTGCGGAAGTTGCGCACGAGCTTGACGAGCTCGCCGGTGGGGGCATCGGATGCGACAGCCGTCTCGGGCGCAGCAGAGGAGCCCACCTTGCGCTCCTGGCGGCGGAAGACCTCGACCTCGGCACCACGGAAGCGATAGATCGACTGCTGCGCGTCGCCCACCGTGCACAGCGCACGCTCGCCCGCACCCGTCAGGTAGCGAATCAGATCGACCTGCATCTGGTCGGTGTCCTGGAACTCATCGATCATGACCATCTTAAAACGGCCCTCGTAGGCGGCTCGGATGGCGGGGTAATCACGCAGCGCCTCGTATGCCATGCGCAGCAGATCGTTATTATCGAGCGCGGACTGGTCGGCCTTGAGCGCGCGGTACTCCGCCTCTACGGCACGGGCGAGCCCTGTCAGCGCATCGAGCGCCGGGTCGCCGCAAGCCAGCACAATGTTGACAAACGTGTCGGCAGCTTCTGCCTTGAGCAGCTCGACGTTCTCCTTAGGGAACATCTTGCTCGCACGCGGCATGCCGCATGACATCATGAGCCGCGCCACATCCGCCATGGTCTTGTCGCTCGCCTCGAACGTGTCGATGGCCTCGAGTGCCACCTGCGCCTTCTCGGTCGCGGCCTTGCTCGCGCCGAGCGCCGCACGATAGGCATCAGCCAGGGCCGAGGTATCGGAGCAGCCGCGAAGCACGCACACGTCGTCCATACCCCCCGGCAGCTGGCTGGACAGCTCCAGCAGGTCGCGCACCAAGCCCTTGATGGTGGTGCCGCCGCCAAAGGGACCGCCCTCGCCCGCCATGGGATACCAGGCATAGAGGGCTTTGAGCGAAGCGGCAAGCTCGGGGGCGGCATCGGGCGCCGTCGCACGGCCCAGCACATGCTCGACAGCCTGGTCCATGAGCTCATCGGTATCGGTGAGCACCGTAAATTCGGGGTCGATGCCCAGCTCCAGCGCATGCGCACGCAGGATGCGCGAGCACATGCCGTGGATGGTCGAAATCCAGGCGTCGTCAACCGTCAGGGCTTCCTCGTCCATGCCCTCTTCGATAAGCGCACGGCGCACACGGTCGCGGATCTCGGCCGCGGCGTCCTTGGTAAAGGTAATGGCGAGCACCTGGTCCAGATGTTCAACGAACGGACCGGATTCGGGCGAGAGTGCGTAGACGATGCGGCGCGTAAGGGTGAAGGTCTTGCCCGAACCAGCGCCCGCCGAGACAAACAGCGGGCGGTCGAGCGTTTTGACGACTTGCAGCTGTTGCGGCATCAAAGTCGAAAGATCCATGGTCTACACGTCCCTCCTTACAAACGTTCCTTCGTGGTTATACGAGCAGCGCGCATGCGCGGCCTGAGCCGACGTCGGATCGACGGCAGCCACGACGCCCGCCTCGAGCTCGCGCAGGCGCTCGGCAATTCCGGCCTCCACGCGGTCGAGCAGCGCATCGAAGTCCATGTTGCCGCCCTCGCCCGGGAAGCCCTTCTTAAGGCCCGGAATACGACCGTCGCCGCGCTCCTCCTCGAGCAGCTCGTCACTCGCGGCGCCGCGCAGCGCCGGCTTGCCGCCCTTGGTCGAAAAGTAGAGCGCCGCGCG
>URWS01000115.1 GCA_900551605.1 uncultured Collinsella sp.
GTGCCTACGGTGCCTGCATGGCCGATGTGCTGGAGTCCGTGCGCGTCTACAAACCCGCTCGCCAGCTCGACGACGGCACCCGCGGCAGCGGCAACATCATCGAGTTCGATGTCGACGAACTCAACCTGGGCTATCGCAAGAGCCGCATCGCCGACGACGGCTTTATCGTTCTTTCTGCCACCTTCAACCTCGCACCGGGCAACGCCGCGATGATCAAGGCCGACATGGACGACTACCGCCAGCGCCGCGAGGACAAGCAGCCGATCGACATGCCGAGTGCCGGCTCCACCTTCAAGCGCCCCGAGGGCTACTTTGCCGGCAAGCTCATCATGGATGCCGGCCTGCGAGGACACGCCGTTGGCGGCGCGCAGGTGAGCGAGAAGCACTGCGGCTTTATCGTCAACGCCGACCACGCCACCGCCGCCGACGTCAACGAACTCATCCGCTACATCCAAACAACCGTCAAAGACCAATTCGGCGTAGACCTAGAACCCGAAGTCCACCGAGTAGGCGAATTCCTTTAACAAAGAAGGCCCCGAAAGGGGCCTTCACCATATTTATTCAGATAACCCAGTCCGGTGTGTCGCGCTCAGGACCCGAGAGGGCCGGGACAGTCCGAGAGGCATAAGGTTGATCGCGAGTTCCGCACGAGCCGGAGAGCACTTAATGTGCTCTCCGTGCGAGCAGGACTGCCCGAGCAGGCAACCTTATGCCTCTCGGGCTGTCCCGGACCAAGCCGCAGCTACGACAGCGCAATACCGCCAAGCCAGCCCCAACGCACGCCAGAGCCAGTGCCATAGAAGCTAATAAACGAATCGAGCGACTTAGACGTAATGGCACCCTCGTTGCTCATAACGATGCCGCCGCCAACGTAGATACCCACATGACCGTAGATGAGGCCCGGAGCACCCGTGCCGCTGTGCGAGGAATCGGCCACGATCATGCCCACCTGCAGCGCCGAGCGGTCGGAGCTATAGCACCATGCGTTAAACATATCGCATGCGTTACCGCCAAAGTAGCCAACGCCGGCGTTACGGAAGACATTGGTAACCCACGCCGCGCACCAGTTCTGACCCGGCGAAGGCGTGGAGTAGCACGCGTTGACGACGGCCTGCTGTTTGCCCGAGCCGGCATTCTGTTGCGGGGTTCCGGGCGCATACGATCCGCCACCCGAGCTTGAACCACCCGAGTAGGAATTGTTCTTGTTCGCGGCAGCCGCGGCAGCGGCAGCCTTCCTAGCGGCCTCCTCAGCCTGGGCGGCAGCGAGGATCTCGGAATCGCGCTGAGCCATGAGCTCCTTGACGTCGTCGGAAAGACCGTTCAGCACGGTCTGGACTTCTTGCTGCTTGGCCTGCATATCCTGCATCTGAGCCGTCTGCTGGTCCTTGAGTTTTTCCAGGTCGGCCTTTTGTGCTTCGAGCTCGGTCTTCTGTGCGTCGAGCTCAGCCTGAATCGTCTGGATATCCTCGATGGCATCGCGGTCGCTCTTGTTGATCTTCTCAACGTAATGCGCGTTGGCGACGAGTTCCTCAAACGAGCCAGAGGCCAGCAGCAGCGACAGGATGTTCGTGCCGCCGGACTTGTAGCTGGCGGCCACGCGATCGGAAAGGTCGTTGCGCTTCTTCTTGAGCTCGGCCTTCTTTTCATCGATCTGGGCCTGCGTGCCGTCAATCTTGCCCTGGACATTCTCGATGTCGTTGAGGGTCTGGGCATTCTTGTTGGCCAGCGCCGCATACTCATTTGCGATGCTGTCGAGCTGGGCCTGAACCTCGTCGAGCTGGGCCTGGGCGGCATTCAGTTTATCGGTGGTTTCTTTGGAAGCCTCCGCCGCATGGGCGCGAGCGGGCAGGCCAAAAAGAACTGCCGCAGAAGCGGCGCCGAACAGGGCCTTGAGGGCAGTGCGACGCGAGAGCTCCTGGGAAAGGATGGAATCGCTGTTTGGTGACATATGTACTCCGTTACATGCTTATTTATATGTCGCTCAACTCATACATATTAGCGTACATATGGCGCGTCCCAACGATTTCCACGAACGGCAGGAAACTGCAAGGTCGGCGGCTCGTAAGCAAGTGCCAAAGATCAGGTTATGCGTACGCAAGCTCTTCTATGAGCACGTTAACATAGTCCTCTGCTTTTCCTACAGCGCACGATTTGGGCGTCCCTGCCTGCGCTATACTCCCCTGAAGAAGTGTTCCTGATTCGATAGGAGACTACATGTCCCAAGCACTCGACCCCAAAGACACCTGCGTCCTCGTTACCGGCGGCGCCGGCTTTATCGGCTCGCACACCGTCGTTCAGCTGCTCGAGGGTGGCTACCAGGTCGTCATCGTCGATGATCTCTCCAACTCCAGCGCCGTCGCCGTCGACCGCGTCAAGACCATCGTGGGCGACGAGGCCGCCAAGAACCTCACCTTCTACGAGGCCAACGTGCTCGACCGCGATGCGATGAACAAGATCTTCGATACCCATCAGATCGACCGCGTCATCCACTTTGCCGGCTTTAAGGCCGTCGGCGAGTCGGTGAGCAAGCCCGTCGAGTACTACCACAACAACATCGAGAACACCCTGGTGCTCATCGACGTCATGCACAACCATGGCTGCAAGTCCATCATCTTCTCGAGCTCCTCGACCGTCTACGGCGACCCGGACAACCCGCCCGTCACCGAGGAGGATCCTAAGAAGCCCGCGACCAACCCCTATGGTTGGACCAAGTGGATGATCGAGCAGATCCTTATGGACGTCCACACCGCCGACCCCGAGTGGGACGTCGTGCTGCTCCGTTACTTCAACCCCATCGGCGCCCATCCGTCGGGCCTGATCGGCGAGGACCCCAAGGGCATCCCCAACAACCTGGTGCCCTATGTCGCCCAGGTCGCCGTGGGCAAGCTCGAGGCCGTTCAGGTCTTTGGCAACGACTACCCCACCCCCGACGGCACCGGCGTGCGCGACTACATCCACGTGTGCGATCTGGCCTCTGGTCACGTTGCCGCCCTTAACTGGATGAACGGCAAGACCGGCGTCGAGATCTTTAACTTGGGCACCGGCACCGGCACCTCGGTACTCGAGGTCGTCGCTGCCTTCTCCAAGGCTTGTGGCAAGGAGCTGCCCTACGTGATCCGCGAGCGCCGCGCCGGCGACATCGCTGCCAACTGGTGCGATGCCTCCAAGGCCGAGCGCATGATGGGCTGGAAGGCCCAATACGACATCGCGGACATGTGCCGCGATAGCTGGAACTGGCAGAGCCACAACCCCAACGGCTTCGCCGACGCCGAGTAGCAAAAACCTACATACCGCTCTTGCCCCGATCTCACGTTGTGAGGTCGGGGCTTTTTCATGGCATGTAACCATTCGCCGAAAATCGACCAACTTTTTTATCTTGCCTGTACATGTTTAAACAACATGTTTTACAATAGGCGTATCGAATCAGAACATCGGAGGCGGACTGCACACCCATCGGCAGGCCGACCCCACAACAAGAAGGTTGGTGAGCGCATTCATGGAGCGTGCAAGCGGCGTCCTCATGCCCGTCTCATCTCTGCCCGGACCATACGGAATCGGCGGCTTTGGTTGGAATGCCTACGACTTCGTCGATTTTCTCGCCTCGTGCAAACAACATTACTGGCAGATTCTGCCCCTTACGACGACCAGCTATGGCGATTCGCCCTATCAGTCGTTCTCGGCCCGCGCAGGCAACCCCAACTTTATCGACTTTGCCGAGCTTATCGAGGCAGGGTATCTGGAGCAGCGCGATATCGATGGCGTGTATCTGGGATCCGACCCCAGCAATGTCGACTACGGTGCTATCTTTGGCGGCCGCCGTCAGATTCTCGACCGCGCCGCCGAGCGCTTTGCTGCCGACAAGCCGGCCGATTTCGATGACTTTATCCAGGCCAACGAGGACTGGCTCATCCCCTACTGTGAGTTCATGACCGTCAAAGAGGAGTGCGGTCTCAAGGCGTTCTGGGAGTGGCCCGCGGAGCTCCACACCCGCGGCGAGGCTTCCGCCAAGGTCTGCGCCGACCATCCGGCGCGTATGCTCTACCACCAGATGACGCAGTACTTCTTCGATCGCCAGTGGAGCCGCCTCAAGGCCTATGCCAACGAGCGCGACATTCTCATCATCGGCGACCTGCCCATCTATGTCTCGCGTGACTCCGTCGAGATGTGGGCGACGCCTGAGCTCTTTAAGATCGATGCCGCCGGCAATCCCGTGAGCGTCGCCGGCACGCCGCCCGACCAGTTCTCGGCCACCGGCCAGTACTGGGGCAACCCCATCTACGACTGGGACGCCATGGAGTCCGACGGCTTCTCCTGGTGGGAAAGCCGCATTCGCGCCGCCCTCGACATGTACGACGTCATCCGCCTGGATCACTTCCGCGGCTTCGAGGCCTATTGGGAGGTGCCGTTCTCCTCGCCCGATTCGTCCTACGGTTCGTGGACGCAGGGTCCCGGCCTCAAGTTCTTCAAGACGCTCAAGGAAAAGCTCGGCACGCTGCCCATCATCGCCGAGGACCTGGGCTTCCTCACCCCCGGCGTCATCGACATGCGCGACAACTCGGGTTTCCCCGGCATGAAGATCCTGCAGTTTGCCTTTGAGGGCACCAACTCGTACTACCTGCCGCATAACTACATCGCCAACACCGTCGCCTATGTGGGCACCCACGATAACGAGACGGCGCGCGGTTGGTTTGAGGGAACGGCCACCCCGCGTCAGCGCGAGCAGACAGCCCTGTACACCCATCAGCAGGCCGGCGAGCCCATCACCGACGCGCTCAACCGAACCATCGCAGCCAGCGTGAGCGACACGTGCATCTACACCATGCAGGACCTGCTCAACTTGGGCAACGAGGCGCGCATCAACACCCCCGCCACACTGGGCGGCAACTGGACCTGGCGCATGCTCGACGGCGCCATCACCCGCGAGCTCGAGCACAAACTCACCGACTGGACCGAGACCTACTTCCGCATCCCATCGGAAGCCGAAATCGAGCTTCCTCAATAGGAGCTACCGCGCCCGACCCCTCCCCACCGTGCGGACGCGCTTGCTTTTCCCGCGCGAGGCCACCCCAATCCCCTCGCGCGGGCTTCTCATGAATTGCAGACATGAAACAACCCATCACAGGAGAAAACATGCCCCAAATTAACCTCATGGAACTCGCCAAGCAGTCTTTTGGCACCTCGCTCGAGCAGCTCGACGACCGTCGCATTTACAAGCTGCTGGTCAAACTCGTGCAGGAGCGCTCCGCTGCCTGCCCGCTCAACAACGGCAAGAAAAAGCTCTATTACATTTCCGCCGAATTTTTGATCGGCAAGCTGCTCATCAACAACATGATCGACCTCGGCATCTACGACGAGGTTAAGGACCAGCTCACCGCCGCAGGCCACGACCTCAACAAGATCGAGGAATTCGAGGTCGAGCCGTCGCTCGGCAACGGCGGCCTGGGTCGCCTGGCCGCGTGCTTCCTGGATTCCATCGCCACGCTGGGCTTGACCGGCGATGGCGTGGGCCTCAACTATCACTACGGCCTGTTCCGTCAGCGCTTTGTCGACAACCAGCAGAAGGCCGTCCCCGACGAGTGGCTCGGTGAGCAGGACATCCTAGTCGACGATGACCGCTCCTACACCGTCGAGTTCGGCGATTTTGCCTGTCTCTTATACACATCTCCGAGCCCACGAGAC
>URWS01000116.1 GCA_900551605.1 uncultured Collinsella sp.
TACTCCCTCTGCCGGTGGCGCGGGGCTTACGGGTAACCTTGGCACAATTTACACCGGCGCCTCCGAGACTGGCACGTTCGCCCGCCTGGATGATAGCGGTGCTGAGTTTGCGGGCTCGGGTTCCAAGGAAGATTATTACGATTTTGGCTTGAACTACGGTGGCGACGCTTCGTCGAGTTCGACCTCTGACGGCCTGGTCCGTCATCGCCATCGCAAGGGCGAGCGCAAAAAGCGTCACACCGGCGCCATTATTGCCGCTGTAGTCGCGGTGCTTCTCGTTGCGCTTGGCGCAAGCGGCTTTATGCTGCTTAACTCGGCAAAGACCGTAAAGAGCGAAGCGAAGGAGGCCGTCGAGATTGTCGGTGGCCTTAAGGACAAGGTCACGTCGGGCGATTTTTCGACGCTGCCTGACGACGCGAAGAAGATCGATGAGCTTTGCGACAGCATGAAGGCGGAGACCTCGAGCCCGCTGTGGACGGCGGCTTCGTTTATCCCGGTGTATGGCAGCGACATCAATGCGGCCCGCACCATGATCGACGCTCTGTCCGATGTCTCGAGCAATGCGCTGGTTCCCATGGCCGATAACCTTTCGCAGGCCACGCCCGGCAAGCTGTTCCAGGACGGCATGATTAACGTGTCCGCGCTGCAGGCCGTTGCCGATTCGCTTTCCGATAGCTCCAAGGTGTTCAAGAGCGCCAACGAGAAGATCCAAGGTATTGGCGATACTCATATTTCCCAGGTGACCGAGCTGGTCGATAAGGCCAAGGACGGCTTTGCTACCCTCAACGGCGCGGTTGACGCGGCGGAGAAGGTCGCCCCCGTCCTTCCCCAGATGCTCGGCGCCAACGGTCAGACGCGCAACTACCTTATGTACGCCATGAACAACGTCGAGATTCGTGCTTGCGGCGGCTTTGGCGGTTCGCAGGGCCTGATTTCGGTCACTGACGGCCAGATGTCGATTGGCGAGTTTGTTCCCCGCATTGGACTCAGTGAGGATGAGGCAGTCGAGAGCGTCGACGAAGAGGATGAGGCGCTGTTCGGCAACCACAGTAACCTGTACAACTCGGGCAATACCTATTCGCCTGATTGGCCTCGCAACTCGCAGCGTGTCGCCGCGCTGTGGAAGTCCCAGTATGGACAGGACGTTGATGGCGTCATCGGTATCGACCCGGTGTTTCTGCAGTATCTGCTGGGCCTGGTCGGTAACGTGTCACTGCCCGACGGAACGGTTGTCGACGGCACCAACGCCGCAAAGGTCCTCATGCACGATGTGTACTGGAACTATCCGGTCGAGGAGTCGGACGGCATCTTTGCATCCGTCGCCAGCGCTGCCTTCGACAAGGTCCTTGGCGGTATCGGCGATGTCGATGTTACGAAGCTTGTCAGCGCCGTTGAGCGCGGTGCCGAAGAGGGCCGCCTGATCGCGTGGATGAGAAACGATGATGAACAGAATGCCATCAAAGAGACGGGCATTGACGCTTCGCTGCCCGATCCGGATGATCCGAGTGCCGATCCCGTTGCCGGCGTTTACTTTAACAACCTGAGCTTCTCCAAGCTCGACTGGTATCTGAACGCCGACACGCAGATTGGCCAGGGCGTGAAGAACGGCGACGGCACGTGCTCCTATCGCATCACCGTTACCCTGACGAACATCATGACGCAGGAGGAGGCTGGCAAGCTGCCCGACTACGTTGCGGCGAGCGCACCCGATGCCGCGCATGACGACGAGCGTCTGAATGTCTCGTTGTTTGCCCCGACGGGCGGCAACATTACTGATCTGACCGTCGAGGGCACCCAGTTTGGTCTTGGCGCCGCTACGTGGCATGGAATCCCCTTCTATTCGGGCACCGTTGACCTGCATGCTGGCGAGACGACGACGATCACGTATACGCTGACCACGTCGGCCGAGGCGGGGGACAAGCCGCTTACGCTGCGTCAGACTCCTACATGCCAGGCGGCTCGCGACAGCGCGTCGGCGTAGGGTTTTTCTGGTAGCGCAGATAATCGAGTACCATTTTGGGGCGGACAGGCAATCTGTCCGCCCCTATTTTGTAAGGAGAGCGCATGAAGTACTTTGGCACCGACGGCTTTCGCGGTGAGGCTAACGTTGGGCTGACGGTAGAGCACGCTTATAAGATTGGCCGTTTTGTGGGCTGGTATTACGGCGCCAACCGCAGTGCTAAGGCGCGCGTCATCGTGGGCAAGGACACACGTCGCTCGAGTTATATGTTCGAGGCGGCGCTGGTGAGCGGCCTGGTCGCGAGCGGCGCGGACGCCTATATGCTGCACGTGATCCCCACGCCGGGCGTAGCGCATCAGACCGTGGAGGGCTGCTTCGATTGCGGCATCATGATCAGCGCAAGCCACAACCCGTTTTGCGATAACGGCATTAAGCTCGTCAATAGCGACGGTTTTAAGATGGACGAGGACGTACTGGAGCTCATCGAGGACTACATCGATGGCAAGAGCGAGGTGCCGCTGGCCACGGGCAACCACATCGGTGCCACGGTGGACTACATGCAGGGTCGCAACCGCTACATTGCTTCGCTCATCGCAAGTGCGAACTTTTCGCTGCAGGGCGTCAAGATCGGCATCGACTGCGCCAACGGTTCGGCATCCTCGGTGGCCAAGCCGGTGTTCGACGCGCTGGGCGCCGACGTGCGCGTGACCAACGCCGCGCCCGATGGCTTTAACATCAACGTCGACTGCGGCTCCACGCATATGGAGCGCCTGCAGCGCCATGTGGTGGAGCAGGGCCTGGATGTGGGATTTGCCTACGACGGCGATGCCGACCGCTGCCTGGCCGTGGACGAGCGCGGCCGCGTGGTCGACGGCGACCAGATCCTGTACGTGTGCGGCGTGTACCTGAACAAGCACGGGCGTCTCTCGGGCGGTACCGTGGTACCGACGATCGCCAGCAACTTTGGCTTGGTCAAGTCGCTGGAGCTTGCCGGTCTGAGCGCCGTGACCAGCGGCGTGGGCGACCGTCACGTGTATGCCAAGATGCGCGAGGGCGGCTACAGCCTGGGCGGCGAGCAGACGGGCCATACGATCTTTGGCGATATCGAGCGCACGGGCGACGGCATTATGACCTCGCTGCGCGTGATGGAAGTGATTCGTGCCGAGCGCGAGACGCTCTCGCAGCTCACGGCTCCGTGCAAGCTGCTGCCGCAGGCGCAGGTGGCCGTGCACGTGGCGGACAAGGACGCCGCGCTCGAGAACATGGGCGTGCAGAACGCCATCGCCGAGGCCGAGGCTGCGCTGGCAGGCGAGGGCCGCGTGCTCGTGCGCAAGAGCGGAACCGAGTCTGTGATTCGCGTTTTGGCCGAAGCCCCCGACCAAGCATCCGCCGACGCCGCCATGAAGCGCATCGCCAACGCGCTGGAAGCTCTGTAAGGTAGTCATTGGGGACGTTCTTAAACGACTAGGTGGAAAGGGGACGCTGCGGATTGGTTCCGCGGCGCCCCCTTTGCGTTGGCGTGTCGGTTATGCCTTACAGCTCGTAGAGCGTGGTGAACTTGTCCTGCAGGTAGCTGCAGTAGTAGCGGGCATCGAACGCCATGCCGCAGGCGCCCTTGATGAGCTCCGGCGCGTCCTTGGCGCGGCCCCACTGCCAAATGTGCTCGCCCAGCCAGGCGCGGACGGGCGCCAGATCGCCGCTCGCGCAGGCACCGGTAAGGTCGACGCCGTCGCGGCACATGGCCGGCACGAACATGGCGTCGTAGGCACTGCCCAGCGCATAGGTGGGGAAGTAGCCAAACGAGCCGCCGCTCCAGTGCGTATCCTGCAGGCAGCCGCGCGTGTCGTCGGGAACCGGAATGCCCAGGTACTCGTCCATAAAGCGATTCCAAAGCGCGGGGATGTCCTTGGCCGTGGCTTCGCCGGCAAACAGCATACGCTCAATCTGGTAGCGCACCATAATATGCAGCGGATAGGTGAGCTCGTCGGCCTCGGTGCGGATCAACGACGGCTGCGCGATGTTCACGGCGCGGTAGAGCGTGTCTTCGTCGACGTCGCCGTAGACCTCGGGCGCGTGACGACGCAGCACCTCGAGCAGCGGGCCCATAAAGGCGCGGCTGCGACCCACGGTGTTCTCGAAAAAGCGGCTCTGGCTCTCGTGGATGCCCATGGAGGTGCCGCCCTCCAAGCACGTGCGCGCATAGGCGGGATTGACGCCCAGCTCGTACATGGTGTGCCCCGCCTCGTGGATGATGCTGTAGACGTTGGAGATGCAGTCGTCCTCGTAGATGTGCGTCGCGATGCGCGCATCACCCACGGCAAAGCCCTCGCTAAACGGATGCTCGGTAAAGGCAAGCGTGGTGTCGTCCAGGTCCAGGCCGACAAGCTTCATAAGGTCGAAGCTCATGGCGCGCTGGGCAGCCTCGGGCACGTGGGCGTGCAAAAAGTCGGCAGCCGGCTGCTGGCCGCGCTCGCCGATGGCGTGCACGAGCGGCACGACCGTGGCCTTGACCTCATCGCAAAACGCATCGAAGCTCTTGGTCGAAAGGCCGCGCTCGTACTGGTCGAGCCAAACGTCGTATGGATCACGCTTGGGGTCCATAAGCTCGGCCTGATGCTTAAGTTGGGCGACGATTCTATCCACATAGGGCTCAAAGCTTGCCCAGTCGTTGGCTGCCTTGGCCTTGTGCCACACGGCGTCCGCCTCGCAGGTGAGCCTGGTCCAGGCCTCGGCTTCTTCGGTGGGGATGGCACTGGCCTCGCGTTGATCGCGGCCGAGCACACGGATCTCGTCGAGCAGCTGCGGGTCGTCGATCTTGCCTCCGGCGACGGTCTCGCGTGCCAGCGAGTGCACAAGTTCGACAGACTTTTTGCTGGTCAGCAGCTTGTGATGCTCGCCAGCAAGGGTGCCCATGGCGTCGGCACGCGCTGCTGCGCCGTTGGCAGGAGCAATCGTCGCTCCATCGAACTCGGCAATCTTGAGCAGGTACTCGCGAGTCCACAGTTTGCCTTCGAGCTTGCGGAATTTTTTGACGGCCTTATCGACCTTGATGCCTTTGGGCGTCTTGCTCGCCGCGGGCTTGGCCTTCTTATCGTACTTCTTTCCCATACCTATAATCCTTGATCTCGCAGGCCGAGCGCCGCAGGCGGGTGCACGGCCAGTTTGCACAGCTACCTGCCTTGTACCCAGTGCGAACAAAACGGAACGCGGCGATGTGCTCGCGAAATGTGTTATCCTATAGCCCAATGCGTTGACGGAGAGGGTTTTGCCCGCCGCGTCGCCGGCAAGAGAGGGAAGGTCATGGGCTGCAAGCCTTCCTGCGGTGGCAAGGGCCAAGCGTTCACTCCCGAGCAGCAACCTCAACGGGCGCGCGGCTAGCGGCGGCGAAGCCCCAGTAGGGAAGCCGTGAGCCTCGCGATAAGGGGCGCAGAGTGGGCACGGCGGGCCAGACATCCGCCGGGTCAAACAAGGTGGTACCGCGGAATTCAACCGTCCTTGGGCAATGCACATGCCCGAGGGCGGTTTTTTGTTACCGAACCGGGCCGCGTTTTCGCAGCGCTGGGCGGCGGCAGTCGTCCCGGCGAGCGGGGAGCGCGAGAGACGAAAGGGAAGACATGAGTCTGATTGATGATCTGGTCAAACTCGAGGAAGAGGCCAAGGAGCTCGTCGCAGGCGCCGACGACGCCGCCAAGCTCGAGGCTGCG
>URWS01000117.1 GCA_900551605.1 uncultured Collinsella sp.
CTACACTTATGCGATCGTCGGCAGCGTCAGATGTGTATAAGAGACAGTCCTTCTTGGGGTCGAGCGGAATCACCGCGACCTCGTAGGGGGCGACGGAAACCGGCCAGACGATACCGTGCTCGTCGTTGTGCTGCTCCACGACGGCAGCGAGCGAACGGGACACACCCACGCCGTAGCAACCCATGATGAGCGGCTTCTCCTTGCCGTCTTCGTCCATAAAGGTGGCGCCCATGGCCTCGGAGTACTTGGTGCCCAGCTGGAACACCTGAGAGACCTCGATACCGCGAGCAGCAGAGAGCGGCTTGCCGCAGTGCGGGCAGGGATCGCCGGCGACGACGGTGACCAGGTCGGCCCACTCGTCGACGGTAAAGTCGCGCTCGGGGCAGGCACCGGTAAAGTGATAATCGACCTCGTTGGCACCGCAAGCCCACTGCTTGGACTCGCGCAGGCTCTCGTCGCAGACCAGACGGATACCCTCGGGCAGGTTGACCGGTCCGATAAAGCCCTTGTGCAAGCCGTAGGTCTGGAGCTCCTCGTCGGTCATCATGCGATAGCCCTTGCCAAAGACATGCTCGGCCTTGCAATCGTTGAGCTCGTGGTCGCCCGGGACAATGGCCACGACCGGCTTGCCCTCGGCGTCGATGAGCGCCAGCGACTTTCGCGTACCGTTCTCGGGGAAGCCAAAGAACTTGGCGACGGCCTCGATGGTGCCCATGCCCGGAGTCTCGACCTTGGTGAGCGTACCGTCGCCAGGACCCTCGGTCACAACGACCTTGGTGCTTGCGGCCTCATCGTCGGCAGCGAAGCCGCACTCATCGCAGTAGACGAGCGAAGCCTCGCCGGCGTCGGCCAAAGCCATGTACTCGACGGAGGTATCGCCACCGATCTCACCGGAGTCGGCAACAACGGGCAGGGCCTTGATATAGCAGCGCTCGCAGATGTTAGCGTAGGCCTGCTTCATCTTGTCGTATTCCTCCTGCAGGCTCTCCTGCGTGGCGGAGAAGCTGTAGGCGTCCTTCATGATGAACTCGCGACCGCGCATCAGGCCAAAGCGGGGGCGGAACTCGTCGCGGAACTTATCCTGGATGTGGTAGAGGTTAACGGGCAGCTGCTTGTAGGAGCACAGCTCATTGCGCACCAGGGCCGTGACGGTCTCCTCGTGCGTGGGGCCCAGGACGAACTCGCGACCATGACGGTCGTCAAAGCGCACAAGCTCCTTGCCATAGGCGTCGATGCGGCCGGACTCGCGCCACAACTCGGCGTCGACCATGATAGGCATCATAAGCTCCTGGGCGCCGGCAGCATCCATCTCGTCGCGCACGATGTTCTCGATCTTGCGGATCGAGCGCCATGCGAGCGGCAGATAAGAATACAGACCGGCGGCCTCCTTGCGGATCATGCCGGCACGGAGCAGCAGGCGGTGGCTGGCGAGCTCAGCGTCCGCCGGATCCTCTTTAAGCGTCGGCGCATAGAGCTTAGACATATACATTGCTCGAGTCATTTATTTCTCCTCAATAAGTTTGTCGACCTCTGCCATAAGCGCGTCGACAATTTGGTCCTCAGCTACTTTACCAATGATCTGGCCATGCGAAAAGAGCAAGGCCTGACCACGTCCGCAAGCAACGCCCAGATCGGCATCAGAAGCCTCGCCGGGGCCATTAACGGCACATCCCATCACAGCGATCGAAAGCGACGCGGAGTAGTTCTTAAGCCGCTCGGTAACCTCCTCGGCAATGGGAATAAGGTTAACCTGGCAGCGGGCGCACGTGGGGCACGAGACAATCTCGGGGCCACGGCGACGCAGGCCCAACGACTGCAGAATACCCCAGACAACCGGCGGCTCCTCAACCGGATCAGCTGTGAGCGACACACGCATGGTGTCGCCAATGCCTTCGGAAAGCAAGATACCCAAGCCTACAGAGCTCTTGATGGTGCCCTGGAGCTTGGTACCGGCCTCCGTAACGCCCAGATGAAGCGGAACGTGTGGAATCTCACGCGACAGGGCTCGATAGGTATCGAGCGTCGTCTGTACGCTATGGGCCTTGGCGGAAAGCACAATGTTGGTAAACCCACGATCCTCAAAGTGCCGCACAAAGCGCTCGCTAGACATCACGAGCTTTTCGGGCTGCGTGAGGTCATCGCGCTCGGCGATATCCTGCTCAAGCGAGCCCGCGTTCACGCCAATGCGAATCGCGCACCCAGCGGCACCCGCAGCATCAATCACCGCGTCAACCTTGGCCCAATCGCCGATATTGCCGGGATTGATGCGAAGCTTGGCGGCACCAGCCTCGACGGCGCCGATGGCGAGTTTATGGTTAAAGTGAATATCGGCAACGATCGGCACCGGAGACTCGGCACAGATGGTGCGAAAACCCTCAAGCGCGGCCTCGGTGGGCACGCTCACGCGCACGATATCGCAGCCAGCCTGCGCCAACGCGCACACTTGCGCAAGCGTTGCCTGGGCATCAGCGGTATCGGTGCAGGTCATGGACTGAACCACGACCGGAGCGCCGCCACCGATCTGCACGCCGCCCACATGCACGGGGCACGTCAACTCGCGAGGCAAAGGATGGGATAAAGACAATCCAAACACTCCCCTACAGAATAAATCGAAGGATGTCGGAACGAAGCATATAGACAAACAGCAGCACAAAGAGCGCGATGCCCACATAGCTCACAATCGTCTGGACCTTGAGCGGAAGCTCGCGGCCCACAATCTTTTGAATGATCTCGATGACCAGCTTGCCGCCATCGAGTGGTGGGATGGGCAGCAGGTTCATAAAGCCAAGCGAGAACGAAATGAGGGCGGCAAACGAAAGGAACGTGGCAGGACCGGCAGCAGCAGCCTGTGAGGACATAACGCTAATACCCACGATCGAAGAAGACTGATCGAGAATCTCCATCGTATGCTGCGGCTGGAGCAGGCGCATCACGCCCTCCGCGGTCTGCACAACATAGGAGAATGACAGACGCGCCAACGTGATGGGGTCTAAACGGACCACCTGCGTAGAGGCATACACACCTAGGCGCTCGTCCTCTTTGAGCGCAACCGAGGTCGAATGCTGCTTGCCGTCGCGCTCATACTCAATGGCGATATCGTCCTTACCGGCGGCCTTGCCGATGGCATCGTAAACGTCCATCCAGGTAGAGCACGATACTCCGTCAACCGAAAGGATCGCGTCGCCGCCCTCGATAACCGCCTTGGCGGCAATAGACCCCTCGTCAACCTGACCGATCACGTTGGTATCCATCGGCACGGTGACACCCGCAATGGAATAGATGCTCATAAGCAGCAAAAAACCCGTCAGGATATTGACGAGAATGCCCGCGAGCAGCATAAAGGCGCGCTTGAGAAAACCCTGGCCCAGATAGGTATACGAACGCTCTTGCGCAAGGAACTCAGCCTCGCCGCACGGCAGCTCCCACACATCGCCCTCGGCAGTCGCATGCTCTCGATCGAAACGGCGGCCGTCAAAGGTGGTGTAGCCCGCCGCGTCTCGCGGCAGCGTCTGATACTTGGTGGGATAGTAGCTCGGCGAGGGCTTCTCCCCTTCCTCATACCAAGGTGCGATGGAGCCCCAGCCCAGCAACAGAGCACAAGCCTCGAGCACATCCTCCTCGGAAAGCTCGAGTTCGGCGGCAAGGTCGGCCACGGTCACGCGACCATGACGATAGATAGCCGCGAGCACGCGATCGGCGCACGAGACATCGGTCGGATCCATACCGCAGATGGCAGCATAGCCACCCAGCAGCAGCGGGGTCACGCCAAACTTGGTTCCAATGCGACGCGACATGTAATGGATGTCAAAGCGGCACGGCAGGCCCAAAAAGAACTCGGTCACACGGACGCCGCAGGCACGCGCCGCCAAAAAGTGGCCGCCCTCGTGCAAAAACACGAGGACGGAAAGCATCAGCAGGCCCCAAAAGACCGATGAAAGAACGCTCAGAACAGTATCCATAAAACGAAAAAGCAATCCTTATGGGTTAGGAACGGGTTGCGGCGAGCACCTGCGCAGCTTTTTCACGCGCCCACGCATCGATGTCGCGAAGCTGCTCAAACGAATCGACCGCCAGCATATCGTGGGCATCCATGCAGGATTCCACAATGCGATCGATATCGGTAAAGCTGCAGCCATCGTGCAGGAAGGCATCGACGGCAACCTCATTGGCGGCATTGAGCACGCACGGCATGGTGCCACCCGTCTTGCCGGCACGCTCGGCCAGTGCCAGACAGCGGAAGGTATCCATGTCGGCAGCATCAAACGTGAGCTGTCCCAGCTCGCGAAAATCGATACGAGGCGCCGGGGTATCCCAACGCTCGGGATACGAGAACGCGAACTGGATGGGAATACGCATGTCGGAAGCACCGAGATGCGCCATCACGGAGCCGTCAGCGAACTCGACCATAGAGTGAATCTTGGACTGACGCTGCACGACCACGTTAATGAAATCGAGGTCGCAGTTGAACAGATGCATGGCCTCAATGCGCTCCAGGCCCTTGTTCATGAGGGTGGCGGAGTCGATGGTGATCTTGGCACCCATGGCCCACGTGGGATGTGCGAGGGCATCGGCACGCGTCACGCGATCGAGCTCGTCGCGCGTGCGGCCAAAGAACGGACCGCCCGAGCAGGTGAGCCAAATACAATGAGCCTCGCGCGGATTCTCCCCCAGATAGCACTGGTAGATGGCGGAGTGCTCAGAGTCGACTGGAATAAGCTGGCCCGGATGCGCCAACGGCATAAGCAAGTCGCCACCGACGACGAGGGACTCCTTGTTGGCAAGAGCAAGACGCTTATTCGAGGTCAAGGCCGCATGGCTCGCCTCGAGACCGGCGGCGCCCACAATAGCGACAAGCACGCAGTCGACATCGTCGCGACGCGCGAGATCGCAAACCGCCTGCGCGCCAACGCCGAGCTTCGTTCCCTCAGGCAGCTCCTGCAGCACGGCGTCATCGCCATGAGCGACATCGGCCACGGCAACCGCCGGAACCGAGAACTCACGGGCAGCGGCAACGAGCTCGGAGGTACTGGAGTTAACGGACAGCGCCGTCACCTGCAGGCGATCGGCATGCTGGCGGCACACATCGAGTGCCTGGGTGCCGATAGAGCCCGTACAACCCAGGATGGCAACACGGAGGCGTCCATCGGGGCCATACGTCGTCTGGAATGACATTACAGCACGCCTCCGATCATCAAAAGCAGTTGCGCAGTGATGCAGCCGAAGATAAGCGAATCGCTACGATCGAGCATGCCGCCGTGGCCCGGGATAAGGTTGCCGGAATCCTTGACGCCCACGCCGCGCTTGATGCGCGACTCGATAAGGTCGCCGATAACGCCCAGAATGGACACGACCACGCCGCACAGCAGCGCATAGGGCAGGCTGAGCTTGTAGAAATGCGTCGCCCACAGGATGAGCCAAATCAAAACCGAGCCCAGGATGCCGCCGGCAAACCCCTCCCAGCTCTTTTTGGGAGAGATCTTGGGAACCATCTTGTGCTTGCCGATACGACTGCCCACGATGTAGGCAAACGAATCGGAGACCCAAAGGGAAGCGCAAACGCCCACCGAAAGCAGGGCGCCGGCAAAACCCGGCACGGCATCGCGCAGCAGCACGATAGCCTGTCTCTTATACACATCTGACGCTGCCGACGATCGCATAAGTG
>URWS01000118.1 GCA_900551605.1 uncultured Collinsella sp.
GCTCTTTGGCAATCAACTTGGTGCCCAGGGGCACTCATTTAAGTCTGTCCCCAATGAGTGCCTTTGGGGAGCGAAAATGGCTCGCTAGCCGATGGCGTTTTTGAGTTCGGCGCGGCGCTTTTTCATGCCCGTCATGACGGCGTTGCGCAGCTCGGGCATGCGCGCGGTATCCATCTGCGGCACGCCCTCGAGCTTATAGGGAATGCCCAGTTGCTCGTACTTGACGACACCCATGGTGTGATACGGCAGCATTTCCAGGCCCACCACGTTGTGCCATGGAGCGATGAGGCGACCGAGCTTCTCGCACTCCTCCACCGTGTCGGTAATGCCCGGCACCACCACGTGACGGATAACGACCTTGATCTTGCGACGTGCAAGCTCATCGCCAAACGCCAGGATGCGTGCGGGATCACAACCGGTCAGCTTTTTATGCTCGACCGGGTCGGCATGCTTAATATCGAGCAGTACCATGTCGGTCTCGTTGAGCACGGCATCGAACTTCTCGGGATGCTGGGGGTCGAAGGCGTAGCCACAGCTATCTAGGCAGGTATGTACACGACCATCGGGGTTGCTGTGCATTGCGCGGAACAGGTCGGCCAAAAACTCGGGCTGCAGAAGCGGCTCGCCACCGGACACCGTAATGCCACCGCTGCGATAGAACTCGTGGTTACTCTGGAACTCGTCCATGAGGTGCTCGACGGTCACCATCGTGCCGCCGTTGACCGACCAGGTATCGGGATTGTGACAATACGCGCAGCGCATGGGACAGCCTTGGACAAACACTACGAAGCGGATGCCGGGTCCGTCGACCGTACCCATCGTTTCAATCGAATGTACGCGGCCCAGGGCAAACGCGGAGTCCTCGGGACGAGCGTCCACACCCTCGAGCGTCATCTCAGCCATTCCCGCTACCTTGCCTCTCATTGGTTTTAGTTACATAAATGCCAGAGCCATTCTAGCCCATACGCATGATGGTGAAACGGTTTAGTGGTCAATTAGGTTGTTCTATTTGGCCCCACACAAAAGCGGCGGGAAGGTTGTCACAACCCACCCGCCGCCGAGGCAATAGATATCGATAGACACCAGGCCTTACGCCTTGAGCGTGAGCACCGCGCCGAAGGCGGTCGGGCCGCAATGGCTCGAGATGACGCCGCCGACCTGAGTCCAGGTAATATCCTTAAAGCCCAGGTCGTGCGCATAGACTTCCATGTCGTCGCGCAGCTCCTCGGAAAGACCTACCGAATACGCCAGGCCAATGTGCGAGTAGTCAATCTCGCCCTTGGCAACCATGTGATCAATAAAGGCGCGGGCGCACTTGAGCATAGAGCCGCGGAACTTCTTGGTTGCCACGAACTTGCCGCCCGTTACCTCAATGCAGGGCTTAATCTTGAGCAGATGGGCGCCCAGGAACGCGACGTTGGACAAGCGACCGCCGGCCTTAAGGAAGGCGAGATCGGTTGGGACAAAGCCCAACAGCACGCGGTCCATGACCGAATTGGTGAAGGCGAAAATTTCGTCGACGGTGGCATCGGGATGAGCCTCGATATACTTAGCGGTCTCAACGGCGACAAGGGACTGGCCCACCGATACGAAACGCGTATCCATAGAGAAGACGTAGTCGCGGCCCTTGGCGGCAATCTTGGAAGACTGATGCGAACAGGTCGTGACCTCGGAATACGCAAGGTGCAGGATCGTTGCATCGGGCTGCTCGGCATGGATGCGGTCATATACGTGCGCAAAGTCTGCCGGTGCACAACCACTCGTCTTGGGCATTACGCCAAACTCATTGCAGCGCGAATAGATCTCGAGCGGATCGATTGAGCCGTCCTCAACCGTCTCATCGCCCATCGTGACGTGCATGGGCACGCGCACGATACCGTAGCGCTCACAAAGCTCCGGCGTCACATCCGACCCAGACTCGACCACGATTACGTACTTGCCCATTACCATCACTACCCATCTCGTCGTTGTCATGTTCACTGTTCGACACGCTGCTGCCGCACTGTTGTGCAACGGCATATAAGCGCCAGAAAGACGCCGCCCTTCGCCTATAACAAAGGACAGCGTCTCCCTGAAACATTCCGTGCTTGCGAGAGATTTTACACGGTTCAGAAAAATCTGTTACTTACTCCGCAAACGGTAGCTATATGGAATAAACGGTAGTCGACATGCGCACTCGTTGCCTCCTGCAGCCTACTGAGCCAGTCGATAGAACTCCATCTCGACCGAACCCTCGGCATGCAGCTCCATCGTGGATACCGCAGGCGAATACGTACGGCTTGTGAGCGCAGCCTCTCCACCGTTGGCAAAAATCTCAACCAGGGTCGTGTCCGATAGCACGCGCAAATCACGCAGCTCATCGACCTCAACCGACCTTACGTCACGTCCGTAGCCCTCATCGTCCATGTCGAGCGTAAGCATGCCATCCGCATAGCGCACGGTAACGCCCTCACGGATCCTAAGCTCGAAGGTCTTCGCTTCCGAGCAGGAAACGACGGCATCAAATAGACGACCGGGCTCCGCGGCGCCCTCACCGGCATGAACGTGCACGCCCGCACCGCGCAGCTTTTCGAGCTCACGGGCAGGCCACTGGCAGAGTTTGCCGTTATGCATGCTCAGTTGGCGCGGCACCGTCAGCGCGCACTGCCATCCGCGCTCGACCGTTGGGTTTTTCACCGTTGCATCGGGGCAGCCCACCCAGCCGATCATCAAGCGTCGCCCGGCGGCGTCCTCAAAAGATTGCGGGGCATAGAAATCGAAGCCCGCATCAACCATCGGCGGCATGCCCTGGTCGGCAATCTTAAAACTCCGGGCATCCCAATCGGCCTCGATGCGGAACCACACGCACTGGTGCGGATTGTGGTAACGCCAGCCCTCGGCGGGCACACCCTGTGGACAGCAGACGAGCACGAGCTCGCCATCCAGCTCAAACAGGTCGGGGCACTCCCACATAAAGCCAAACTTCTCGTCCAGCTCAATGCGCGTCGCATACGCCCAAGATTCCAGATTGCACGACGTGAACACGAGCACGCATCCACGGTCATCTTTCGTGCGCGCGCCCAGCACCATGTAGTACACGCCATTATGCTCAAGAACCTTGGGATCGCGCACATGTGTGCCAATATCGCTAGGATAATCGAGCGGGCCGATGGCCAGCTGCTTCTCGCCCAGCTCGTCGGGGTTATCGGTAACCATATGGATCTGGTTTTGCTCGCGGCCGGTGAGTACGTAATCGTAGTCATCGCGATCAAAGTGTTTGACGTTACCGGTATAAAAGTAGTGAATCTTGCCGTCTCGCATAAAGGCCGACCCAGAGTACGCGCCGCTCGAATCCAAATCGGAATCGGGGAACAACGCCGGCCCAAGATTCTCGTACGTCACAAAGTCCTTCGTTGTCACATGATTCCAAAGGACGGGACCACCATGCAGGGCATCAAACGGGTCGTATTGATGATAGATGTGGTAGGTATCGCCAACCTGGACCAGACCATTGGGGTCATTGAGCCAGCCAAGCTCGGGCTCCACATGGAACAGAAGCCTGTCCGGATCAGCCGCAATACGAGCCGCCGCCTCGTCCTGCCCCGCACGCCAACGCTCGTAGTCCGAACGCGTCACCTTGTTCTTTTGATTGAACATGTCATTTGTCCTTCTTATTGAGGGAAAGGACGCCCGGCTCGCACGAACCGAACGCCCTTCCCTAACGGGCTAGCCCTTTGATTACATCGTGAACTTTGGCCTAGAAGCTGACATCGAAGCCAGCGCCCGCGCCCTCAGCGTCGGTCGTCGGAACACCCTTTGCCTTGTTGTAGGCAAAGATCAGGACGATCGGCACGATAAAGGCGATCAGGTTGCCGACCACATACCACACGAGGGTCTCGGGGGTGACGATCAGCAGGCCAAGCACGCCGGTCAGACCCTGACCGATGGCGCGCACCTCAAAGAGCTTCACGAAGGCACCGCCGCAGCCTGCACCGATGCAAGCGCAGATGAACGGGATGATCGAGTAGCGCATGTTTGCAGCAAAGATTGCGGGCTCGGAGATACCGACCAGCGTCGGGATAAAGGACGACATGCAGATGTTGCGCTCTTTGGAATGCTTCTTATGAATGAGGTACATGCCGATGGCGCCGCCGCCCTGGGCGATGATGGAAACCGACCAGATTGCCTGGATGTAGTTGAAGCCAGTCGTGGCAACGAGGTTTGCCTCGATACCCTGGATGAACTGATGCGTACCGGTAACGACAAGCGGCTGCAGGAACGCGGCGAAGACAAAGGCACCAAAGACGCCCATCCTGTTGTACAGGATATCGATTACGCCGCCGAGGACGTCGCCGATCAGGTTGCCGAGCGGGCCAAACACGGTGAACAGGGCGACGTTAGCAAGAATCAGGGTAACGGTCGGGACAAAGACGAACGAAACGACCTCGGGGATGTACTTCTGGGCAATCTTCTCGACCTTGGCCATAAACCAGGCAGTCAGGATTGCGGGGAACACACCGCCCTGGAAAGCAACCATGGGAATGGAGAGCGGACCGAAGTTCCAGTACTCAGCACCCGTCGGGTCCATAACGAACGTGTTACGGTTCATAAGACTCGGGTGAACCATGACGATACCGACGAGGATGCCCAGAATCGGGTTACCGCCAAAACGCTTCACCGCGCTGTACATAACCAGGACAGGCAGGTAGTCAAACGTGGTGGCGATAATGGCAAAGAAGCTTGCGAGGTTCTTGAGGAACTCGCTGTGATCGGCAAGGCTGCCCTCCATGCCAAAGAGGCCGTTGGCAACGATCAGCGACTTAAGGCCGATGATGATAGCGGCGCCGACGAAGGCGGGAATGATGGGGATAAAGATGTCCGAGAATACCTTGAGGACCGAGAAGAACTTGCCCTTCTTGTCCGCCTCGGCGCCCTTGACCTCGGAAGCGCTGATCTCCTTAACGCCCGTCAGAGCCATAAACTCATCGTAGACCTTGTTGACGGTACCGGTACCGAAGATGATCATGAGCTGGCCGCTGTTGTACAGCACGCCCTTGACGCCATCGATGTTCTCGAGCTCGGCCTTGTTGTACTTGCTCGTATCCTTGAGCACCAGACGCAGACGTGTAACGCAATGCGTGGCGCCCTCGATGTTCTCCAAACCGCCGACGTTATCGACGACTTGCTGAGACACTACTGTGTAGTCCATGTTCCTCTCCATTCCTTTACGAAATCATAAGACGTTTTGATGCCATTACAGAGACGCGATCGTTGCATTTGCGCACTTGAGCGTACCGTCGGTGACCGTCAGCGCCACACCCTGGCCCTGCTTATTGCAGAAGCGCGCGTTAAGCGCAACATCATCGACAAAGATGGTCGCGATATCGTCGTCAACGACCAGGCGCACATGATGAGTGCCCTCGCCCTTAAAGAACAACGGACGCTCGAGGCCCATGTTGTTGACCTGGAACCACGGATACTGGGGGGCCGCCGTAAACTCGAGCTTGCCCTCACGCAGGTTGGCGCGGAACTCATAGGCAAGACCGGACTCGGCGTCCCTGTCTCTTATACACATCTCCGAGCCCACGAGA
>URWS01000119.1 GCA_900551605.1 uncultured Collinsella sp.
GTCCTGCGCAAGACGAAGGCCACATTAAGTGGCCTTCTTTGCGTGCGGAACTCATTTTGAGGAAGCACCCGCCCTGCCGGGGCTCCCGGGTTCTGTGACGACTCGGCCGTTCGGGTCAGGCGGGCTGAATGGAATAGAGTGAATGGGCGCGCCGTTGGCGCGTCCATTTTTGTGCGGGTGACAAAGGGACTGTCCCTTTGTCACATTGCAATAAATGTGATGAAAGTGTGGCGAAATGAGCTTAAAACTTCTGTAAATGTGATAAATGTCACGTTTTACCTAGGGTAAAATGTGGGAAATATCACGTTTACGGAAGTTTCTTTGCGGGAGGTTCGGTCATGCAGCGAGATATCATTGCCAAGCTTAACGCTTGGAAAGCGTCAGAATATCGTAAGCCGCTTATCCTTAAGGGGGCGCGCCAGGTTGGAAAGACGTGGGCGCTTAAGGAGTTCGGCCGAACCTCGTACCTCAATTTTGTGTATCTGACGCTCGAGGAGCCGTCACCTGGGGTACAGAGCGAGTACGCTCAGTTTTTCGAAGGTACGCGCGATCCTCGACGGATCATCTCAAATCTTTCCCTGGCACTTGGACAGCCTATCGATCCTGGCGAGACGCTGCTTATTATTGATGAGATCCAGGATTGTCCTTCTGCAGTCGGCGCCCTTAAATACTTCTGTGACGAGGCCCCCGAGTATCACGTCGCATGCGCAGGGTCTTTGTTGGGCGTTCGCTTGTCCCGTGAGACCAGCGCTTTTCCGGTGGGAAAGGTCGAGTTCATGGAGATGCGCCCCATGAGCTTTTCCGAGTTTCTGAAAGCCGAGGGCGCTGCAAACTACGACGAATACCTTGGCGGCCTGGATCAGATCGAGACAGTGCCCGATTTCTTCCATGTCCGTCTCGTCGAGTATCTTCGTCGTTATTTTGCATGCGGCGGCATGCCAGAGGCTCTTGGCCGGTGGGCGGAGACGGGCGATATCGTTCAGGTCGATAAGGTGTTGTCTGATCTCTTGGATTCCTACGAGCGCGATTTTGCCAAGCATGGTGGCCGTGCGCAGTTCGCCAAGCTTTCGCAAATATGGAACTCGATTCCAGCTCAGTTGGCGCGCGAGAACAAAAAGTTCGTTTGGGGTGCGGTGCGCGAGGGGGCTCGTGCTCGAGAATACGAGGATGCTCTGGAATGGCTTGCCGATGCTGGGCTCATCACGGCGGTTCGCCTTAATGCTGCCGGTGGTGTGCCGCTCTCTGCGTACGATGACCTCAAGGCATTTAAAGTCTACTGTCTTGATGTCGGCTTGCTGCGCCGCATGGCAAGGCTGGATGCGTCCGCTTTTGCCATCTCGGATGCGCTATTTTCGGAGTTCAAAGGTTCGTTCGCCGAGAACTATGTGCTTCAGGCATTACTTTCACAGTTAGATGCTGCTCCGCGTTATTGGACAAACGAGAAGCCGAAGCACGAAGTCGATTTTTTGATTCAAGTCGGAAACGAAATCGTTCCCGTCGAGGTCAAATCGGGAGAGGTCGTTCATTCCAAGAGCCTTAAGTACTATGCCGACAAGCATGCGGAGACGACTCCATTGAGGGTCCGCTACTCACTTAAGAACCTAAAGCTCGACGACGGGGTGCTCAACATTCCGTTGTATTTGGCTGATCGATCTGTCCCTCTTATCAAAAAGGCGCTTGATCGTGCACATCTTGACGTTTAGATCCTGGGTGAGCTGACAGGCGGCGGCTAATTAATCGCTCCGTTACGGCCAGGGAGCTTGGGCCTTAGCGATGCTTGTTTCGCCAGGTGGTGGGGGTGGTGCCGGTGTGTTGTTTGAAGGCTTGGGCGAAGGCGGCCTGCTGAGGGTAGCCTAGACGCTCTGCCACCTGCGCTATCGTGAGCGCGCTATCGGCCAAAAGGTCCTGCGCTCGCTCCATACGGCGTCTGCGAATGTAGGCGCCCAGGGACTCGCCAGTTTGGGCCTTAAAGGTGGCGCATAGCTTGGAGCGGCTTGTGTAGAGCCTCTCGGCCACCTCGTTGATACCCACACGTCTGCCTTTGTCGAGCGCGCACTCAATCATTGCCGTTGCTTCTTCGGCAATGGTCATGCTGACGCGTGTGTCTACCGCCTGCTGCGCCTGCTTGTGGGCCGCGCGTGAACAGGCGAGCTCCGCGACCATGGCCTCCACGATGCCCTGCATATAGACGTGTCCGCCTACGGTGCGGGCGCGTTCCTCGTTAATCCGGCGCAGCGTGTGGCAGATGGCAGACGTCGCTTTCTCGTGCCATGGCTCGGCAAACGCCTCAAAGATTCCCGCGAACTCGGTGGGATAGCGGTGCTCCAGTTCGTCAAAATATCCAGGCAAAAAGAGCACCGAGCGCGAGTGATAGAGCTGCCCCGCAAACAGCGGGCTTAATTCCTCGCCACAGCTATCTTGGATAAAGCTGCAAACGGCATTGTTTGGCCACGGTCCATGCAATGGTTTAAGGTTTGCGGGCGTTATGCCAGCCTCGGGCATGCATGTAAGTGTGGGCGCGCTGACCTCGCTCACGCAGGCGTATGGCTCGGGTGTGTATTCGGCCAGGTACATATCGCGCGTCGGGGTGATGAAATGCTCCATGACGATGCAGGCAGGGGAGAGAGGCATGATCCATGCGCGGCCGTGTGCCCGGTCGTTTGCCACCTCGCCGGTAAAGACGGCGCCCTTGCCGGTAAGCTCCAGGCCAAACTGCTCGAATTGCGGTGCGTAGAGCTCGGTTATGTCGGTCGCCGCCCGATGCATTTTCAAAAGCGTCCCCTTCCTTTGCGGAAACGTCCATGCCTGGCTCGATTGTGTGCCTTGGCTAACATATCAATGATAAGTTGATTAAGGTTAACTCTCAAGCCGTTAGAAAGGAACCTTATGGCAAAGGGATCAAAAAGAGAAGGCGGCGGTATCGGCGAGCTGCTTGCATATGCCGGCGACCGTAAATTCCTAACGTATTTGGGCATGGCGCTCTCAGCGCTCTCGCAGCTGCTGAGCTTTGGCCCGTACGTGTGCATTTGGCTTGTCGCGCGCGATCTGATCGCCGTGGCGCCCAACTGGAGCGAAGCCACTAACATCGCGATGTATGGCTGGTGGGCCGTGGGTTTTGCCCTGGCAAGCATCGTAGCTTATTTCGTGGGGCTCATGTGCACGCATCTGTCTGCGTTTCGCTGCGCGTCCAATATCCGCAAGACTACGAGCGAGCACCTGCTTAAGCTGCCGCTTGGCTACTTTGACACGCACGCCACCGGTGAGCTGCGCCGTATTGTAGACGGATGCGCCGCCTCCACCGAGACTTTGCTCGCACACATGCTGCCCGATATCGCAGGCGCCGTCGCCATGGTCGTGGGCTTGCTCGTGCTGCTTTTCGCGCTCGATTGGCGTTTGGGGGCGGCATGCCTTATCTCGGTCGTCGTTTCGTTTGGCGCCATGGCCACCATGATGAGCGGTAAAGGCGCCGAGTCCATGAAGGCCTACATGGGAGCGCTGGTCAAGATGAACAAGACCGGCACCGAATACGTACGCGGCATCCCCGTGGTCAAGGTGTTTCAGCAGACGGTCTACTCCTTCAAGGCCTTCCACGATGCGATCGCCGAATACGCCGACATGGCACAAAACTATGCGGGCACGTTCTGTCGAGGTCCGCAGGTAATCAACCTTACCGCGCTCAATGGTCTTGTGGCATTCCTGTTGCCCGTGGCGTTGCTGTTGGCGCCGGGCGAGACGGACTTCGCGCATTTTATGGCCAACTTCACGTTTTACGCGATATTTTCGGCCGTGGTGCCGACGGCCATGACCAAGCTCATGTTTGTGGGTGAGGCCTCTCAGATGAGTGCCGATTCGCTGGCTCGCATCCGAAGCGTCATGGATTCCAAGCAGCTCTCCGTGCCCGCCCAATCCAAGCACCCTGCCGGCAGCGACGTACGATTTGAGGATGTGAGCTTTACCTACGAGGGCGCCGAAGCGCCTGCCGTCAACCATGCGAGTTTTAGCGTTTCCGCGGGTAGCACCCTCGCCCTGGTGGGTCCCTCGGGTGGCGGTAAGTCAACCTGCGCAAGCCTGATCCCGCGTTTTTGGGATGTTTCCTCGGGTCGAGTGCTCGTAGGCGGCGTGGACGTTCGCGATATGGATCCGCACGAGCTTATGGACCAGGTCGCCTTCGTGTTCCAGACCAACCAGCTGTTCCGGCAAACACTTGCCGATAACGTGCGCGCCTCCAAGCCTACGGCCACTGACGACGAGGTGCGTGCGGCCCTCTCCGCAGCTCAGTGCGACGACATTGTGGCCAAGCTCCCACAGGGCATCAATACCATGCTCGGTGCCGGCGGAGCATATCTTTCGGGCGGCGAGGTCCAGCGCGTGGCACTCGCCCGCGCGATCCTTAAAGACGCGCCCATCGTGGTGCTCGACGAGGCCACGGCGTTTGCCGATCCCGAGAACGAGGCGCTCATCCAGCGCGCCTTTAGCAAGCTGGCGGCGGGTCGCACGGTCATTATGATTGCGCACCGACTCTCGACTGTAGTGGGCGCAGACCAAATCGTGGTGCTCAACCAGGGCAGCGTGCAGGAGTCGGGTACCCATGCCGAGTTGCTGTCCCAAGAGGGTCTGTATGCCAAGATGTGGGCCGAATACGAACAGGCCGCGAGCTGGAAAATCACTGCAGCGACCGCGGATGCCGCCGTCACGAAGGGAGGCGAGGCCTAAATGTTCGCCTCATTCCAAAAGAAGTATTTCCTATCCGATAAAGGCGTCGCCGGCGTAAAACGCGGCATTTTTTGGACCACGCTCACCAATCTCATTACCATGGCCGGCATGGGCTTTTTATTCCTGGTCATGGCCGGCTTTGTCGAGCATCTCGCCAGCGGGGCTGACCTGCCGGATGCCCTGCCGATCGTGGGTGGCCTCCTGGTCTTTTTCGTGTTGCTCTTTGCCTCTAACTGGCAGCAGTATTACTACACCTACTGCATCTTTTACGAGGAGTGCGGCAAGCAGCGCATGGAGATTGCCGAGCGCTTGCGCAAACTGCCGCTGTCGTTTTTCGGTCGTCGTGATCTGGCCGATTTAACCGAGACCATCATGGGCGACGTCCAGGTCATGGAGCACGCCTACAGCCACGTGCTGGGAGAGCTTTGGGGTGCCATCATCGCAAGTGCCATTGTGTTCGTGGCGTCGCTGTTCTTTTGCTGGCAGCTGGCGATCGCGGCGTTTTGGAGCGTTCCCGTGGCCTTTGCCGTGCTGTATCTAACACGCGGCCCCATGACTCCGGTGTTCGATCGCGTGCGCGCTGAGAAGGTCAAGGTTACCGAGGCGATTCAAGAGACGCTCGACTGCGTTCGCGAGATCCGCGCCACCAACCAGGAGGCCCATTATCTTGAGGGACTCAACGTTGTGATCGATGCCGAGGAGCGTGAGACCACCAAGGGCGAGCTCGCTAACGGGCTTTTGGTCAACTCCGCCTTTGCCATCCTGCGTCTGGGCATTGCCACCACGCTGGTCACGGGTGCCGCGATGGTCGCCTCCGGGCAGGTCGACTTTT
>URWS01000120.1 GCA_900551605.1 uncultured Collinsella sp.
GGTGCCGGACTGTTTGATGGCAACCTGGCTGGCCGCAGGACCCTGGGGCAAAAACTGCTCGGTGACCACGCGGGCGCCCTCGACAACCTTGCCGTCAACCTTGACCGTGTCGCCCTCGATCTGGGCGCCGTCGATGACGCTCCAACCGCCGTCTGCATTAGGCTGGACAGCGACAGGCTCTACGAGCTCAGCCTTCTGAGCCGGCTGAAAATTGGAGATAACGCCACCGGCAGCCAGGCAGATGCCGAACACGAGGTTCAGCGGGATGAGCACATACAAAACGGTGCGGGTGAGGTCAACCCAGAAGGAACCCAAACCCTGCTCCTTGACCTGACGGAAACCGCGGATGAGCGCGAACATGACCGCAATACCGGTGCCGGCGGACAAGAAGTTTTGCACGGTGAGGCCCATGAACTGCACAAAGTAGGACAGGGTGGTCTCACCGGAATAGGATTGCCAGTTAGTGTTGGTTATGAAAGAAACAGCCGTATTGAACGACAAGTCCCATGACACACCCGGCAGGTGCTGGGGATTGCCTGGCAAGAAGGACTGAAGCACTTGGAGTGCCACAAGAGCCACGAGGCCGATCCCCGAAAAGACCAGCACGCTCGCCAGATAGCGCCTACACCCCATCTGCTCTGCCGCGTCGATGCGAAGCAGACGATAGACGCCACGCTCCACAGGAGCAATCACAGGCGACAGAAACGTATGCTCACCATCCATGATATGGGCCATGAACCGACCGAGCGGAACGGCCAGGACGACGAGCACGGCAAAGTACAAGATGTACTGAATTGCAGCGTCCATAGTTTACGAATCACTCCTCATCAGAATGTAGATGTAATAGATAAAGAGTCCAATGCAAACGACTCCGATGATGGGAATGAGGATGTCCATTTACCGCCCCTTTCACGCGCGGTCCGATGTCTCGGACGCCTGTTCTCGCAAGCGTCTGGGGACAGTAAACGCTTCTAGGGATTAAAGAGGCATGAGGGCCGGGGCTCACGTCCTTAAGATGCCGTAAAGATGCAGGTAGAAAGCACTATTGCGGCTGCAGTGCGCCTATACTCGACCTTCGCGAGCATACAGTGGCTTCCTCACCGCGTATGCACGCATGGACAACGCTTCAGAAAGGCTACGCTATGCAGCGCGACGCATCGGACACTCGCGTCAATCCAGACCTCATCCTCAAGGCAATTGAGAAAGACGAGGTCGCCGATGACGCTCGAACCAGCCGGGGACACCTCAAGATTTTCTTTGGCTACGCTGCTGGCGCAGGCAAAACCTATGCGATGCTTCAAGCCGCCCACGCCGCCAAGCGGCGAGGTGTCGACGTCGTCGCGGGATACATCGAGCCGCACGAACGTCCGGCAACTGCCCATCTTGCACAAGGGCTTGAGAACGTACCCTGTAAACTCATCGAGCACAACGACATTGTGCTCAGCGAGTTCGATCTAGATGCGGCTATCGAACGCGCCCCTCAGCTCATCCTTGTCGACGAGCTCGCCCATACGAATGCGCCGGGGTCTCGCCACGACAAACGCTATCGAGACGTCGAGGAACTTCTACATGCGGGCATCGACGTCTATACGACCGTGAACGTTCAGCATATCGAGAGCCTAAACGACATGGTTGCATCCATCACCGGCGTTGTCGTGAGCGAACGAATCCCCGACCGTATCTTCGATGATGCCGACCAGGTCGAGCTCGTCGACATAGAGCCCGAAGACCTACTTGAGCGCCTTCGCGCCGGCCTCGTCTACCGTCCCGCGCAAGCCGACCGAGCGCAACAGCATTTTTTTACCGTCGAGAACCTCACCGCACTCCGAGAAATCGCGCTGCGCCGCTGCGCCGATCGCACCGGCCGCCTCACAGACGCCGCACGCGTGCTGGGAAACCGTGACTACTACACCAGGGAGCGTATCTTAGTCTGTGTCTCCCCGGCGCCGACCAATCCCCGCATTGTCCGTGCCGCCGCACGCATGGCGAAAGCGTTTCACAGCGAGCTCGTCGCCCTGTTCGTAGAGAGCCCACGCACGCAAGCCATGAGCGATAATGAGCGCGCCAAGCTTGCAGCCAATATCGCCCTAGCCGAGCAGCTCGGAGCACATATGGAAACCGTCTATGGCGACGACATCGCGTTTCAGATCTCCGAGTTCGCACGCCTGTCGGGTATTTCGAAGATCGTCATGGGGCGCACGGGCGAGCGCAGCAGCGTCCGTCAGGCCCTCTTCGGCCGTAAGTCTCTCGTAGAACAGCTCATAACATTCGCCCCGAACCTCGACATTTACATCATTCCAGACCAGTCGACTCCGCCCTCCCGGCCCAAAGGACACCGCCGTGCGCTCGCCCTGCAGCCGCCCAGCAGCCGAGACGCGCTTCGCACGTTGGCCCTCTCTCTTGTCGCCACGGCGATCGGCACGGCTTTCCGCCATCTGGGATTTGCCGATTCCAGCATCATATCCCTCTATATCCTCACGGCCCTGCTGACCGCCGTCACCACGACGGGGCGTATCTGCACGATCGTATCGAGCGTGCTCTCTGTAGTGCTTTACAACTTCTGCTTCGTCACGCCTCTGTTTTCGCTCGCCAGCTACGACCGAAGCTATCTGGTCACGTTCGGCATCATGTTCGCTACCGCTATGGTCGCCGGCGAGTTAATTGCGCGCATCGCCGACAACGCCCGTACCTCCGCCGAGAACGCATTCAAAACGCGCGTACTCCTCGAAACGAACCAGCTCTTGCAGCAAGCCCATAGCGCGGAGGAGTGCGCCCGCGTCACCATGAACCAACTCATCAAACTGCTAAAACTCGACGTGGTCTTCTATGCCGCTGAACATGGCACGCTCGGCAAGGCGCTCTATAAGTCCGCTGGCACCGAAAACCGATCCGCGTCGCTGCTCACCGACTACGAGCGCGCCGTTGCAACCTGGACCTACACCAACAACAAGCGCGCGGGCGCAAGCACGCGGACCCTGCCTGAGGCGCACTGTCTCTACCTCGCGGTTCGCACCGGCGACAAGGTATTCGGTGTCATCGGCATCGCCCTGGAGGGGCACGAGATCGAAGCCTTCGAGCATTCGATCGTCCTATCTATCGTAGGTGAATGCGCCTTGGCGCTCGAAAGCGACCAGGCGGCGCAAGAGCGCGAAGAGGCTGCGGTCTTGGCGAAAAACGAGCAGCTGCGCGCCAACCTTTTGCGCTCCATCGGCCACGATTTGAGGACACCCCTCACGGCTATATCCGGATCTGCGGCAATCCTTCGGAAGAACGACGAGAAGCTCAGCCTCGAACAACGCTGCAATCTTGCCGATGCCATCTACGACGATTCCCTCTGGCTTATCGATACCGTGGAGAACCTCCTCGCCATCACACGCGTCGAGGACGGCACCATTCGCCTCAACTTAACATCCGAGCTCATCGACGAGGTCATCGAGGCCGCCCTCAGCCATGTCGCCCAAGCATCGCATGGACGTGCCGTCACCATCGAGCACACTGACGACATCCTGCTGGTACGCATCGACGTCCATCTCATCATGCAGGTGCTTACGAATCTCATCATGAACGCCTTCAAATACACGCCCGAGGACTCGACTGTCGCCATCAGCGCACGTCGCGAGGGTGCGTTCGTCGTGGTGAACGTCGCAGACGATGGACCGGGTGTGGCAGACTGCGACAAGCCTCATATCTTTGAGCGCTTCTTCACCTCAAGCAATACGCGGCCCGTGGATTCGCGTCGAAGCATCGGCCTTGGACTGTCGCTCTGCCGCTCCATCGTGGAGGCGCATGGCGGCGTCATCGAAGTTCGCGACAACCACCCCCATGGGGCCGTCTTCCGTTTTACCCTGCCCGCCGAGGAGATCGAGATTCATGAATAATGCCGCTAAGCCACGCATCCTTCTGGTCGAAGATGACCTGACCGTTCAAAACCTCGTTTCGACCGCGCTTGACCTCCACGGCTATGTCGTGAGCAAGGTTTGCAACGGCCAGGCCGCCATCATGGATGCGGTGTCGCACGGTCCCAGCCTCATCATGCTCGACCTAGGCCTTCCCGACATTGACGGCATCGAGGTCATCACGAAGATCCGAAGCTGGTCGGCAGTCCCCATTATCGTCATTTCGGCGCGCACCGAAGATTCCGACAAGATTGCAGCACTTGACGCAGGGGCAGACGACTACCTCACCAAGCCCTTTTCTGTGGATGAGTTGCTCGCGCGCGTCCGCGCGAATTTGAGGCGCTCCTCGATGGCGTCGAGCGAGTCGACAGAAGCGAGCACGTTCGACAACGGTCCGCTGCATATCGACTACGCCGCGGGATACGCGACGAAAGACGGGCGCGAGCTCTCGCTCACCCCAACCGAGTATAAATTGCTCGTCCTTCTGGCGAAAAACATCGACAAGGTGCTCACCCACACCTTCATCACCCGCGAGATATGGGGCACGAGCTGGGACAGCGATCTGGCGAGCCTGCGCGTGTTCATGCGCACCCTGCGCAAGAAGATCGAGGCAGACCCCTCTCACCCCAAGATGATTCAGACGCACATGGGTGTCGGGTACCGCATGCAGCGTCTCTAGCCCACCCCGCAAAAAGTTGCGGTGGAATACGGAGTAGATAAGGCCTTTGACAGCCAAAACAGTCCGTATTTCACCGCAACTGATTTAACGAGGCCCCAAAATACTCTTCGACTCGCCGC
The DNA here is from genome assembly GCA_900551605.1 of uncultured Collinsella sp. Taxonomy (GTDB): domain Bacteria; phylum Actinomycetota; class Coriobacteriia; order Coriobacteriales; family Coriobacteriaceae; genus Collinsella. The sequence continues at coordinate 4,695 of URWS01000120.1, forward strand.
GCTCTCCCTCAAATGCGCAAAGCGCCCCGCGAACGGATGCTCGCGAGGCGCTTAGATGTCTGGGCCTTACTTGATTCCGCGGCCCAAGTCTTCGGCGATTTTGTCTACGCCCTTAAGTGCGGCGCACGTCTTTTTGTTGGAACAATGCCCCGTGCAAACGCCACCCTGAGCGCAGTCGGCGCAGGTGCCCTTGCGGTAGATGCGCACGCATACCGCGACAAACGCAATACCGATAACAGCCAGTACAACAATATCGATAGGTGCCATAGCAAGCCTCCTCTAGTTAACCACCACTTACTTTACCCCATTCTCCACCTACCAAAAAGGGACAGGTTTATTTTGGTCGGTTTTATCTGCGGAAACGCCACATCTCCCCCACCAAAAAGCCCGAGTGTCGCTGGGACACCCGGGCTCGTGGAAAGGGGTTAATCCTTATTCGGACTTAAGCGGAAACTGCGGCGGAAGCAGTGTTGGTCTCGTCCTCATCGGTCCATGCATGCTTGGGCATGGGACGGAAAATCTGGAAGAGCATCGCAACCAGCAGCACAATGGCCACAACCGTCCAGATACCAAACTGCCCAAGGACAAGCAGGTTGTAGAACTGGTTGATGAACAGGCCGATCACCCAAGCGAAGGCGCACTCGTAGCCGATGGCAATCGCGGTCCACTTGCCAGAGTCCATCTGGTTGCGGATGGTGCCAATGGCGGCAAAGCACGGAGCGCACAGCAGGTTGAAGGCGCCGAAGGCAACGCAAGCGCCCATGGTGGGGAACATGCCGGCAAACGCGGTCCACAGGCT
>URWS01000121.1 GCA_900551605.1 uncultured Collinsella sp.
CGTCAGATGTGTATAAGAGACAGGTCGAGCAGCGTCCCGACTGGTGCATCAGCCGTCAGCGCAACTGGGGCGTGCCTATCCCCAGCTACACCTGCGCCGACTGCGGCGAGAAGGTCATGAACGACGCCACGCTCGACGCCGTCATCAAGCTCTTCCACGAGAAGGGCTCCGACGCCTGGTTCACCGACGCTCCCGAGAGCTACCTGGGCGAGGCCTGCGTCTGCCCCAAGTGCGGCGGTCATCACCTCAAGGCCGATAAGGACATCCTCGACGTGTGGTGGGATTCCGGCGTGTCCTGGAAGGCCGTCTGCGAGTATCGCCCCGAGCTTGAGTACCCGGCTGACGTGTATCTCGAGGGCTCCGACCAGCATCGCGGTTGGTTCCAGAGCTCGCTGCTCACTTCGGTGGGCGCCAACGGCCATGCTCCCTACAAGGCGGTCGTCTCGCAGGGCTTCACGCTCGACGGCCAGGGCCGCAAGATGTCCAAGTCGCTCGGCAACGTCATCGACCCCAATAAGGTCTGTGACGAGATGGGCGCCGACATCATCCGCCTGTGGGTTGCTTCCGTTGACACCAGCTCCGACGTGTCCATCGACCACGAGATTCTCGCTCGTACGTCCGATGCCTACCGTCGTTTCCGCAACACGCTGCGCTTCCTGCTCTCCGAGCTCGAGGGCCAGTTTGAGCCCGAGACCGACGGCGTCGCCTTTGCCGACCTGCTGCCGCTCGATAAGCTCATGGTTGCCCGCCTGACCCAGGTCCAGGCCGAGGTCGACGACGCTTACGCCAGCTACGAGTTCCCGCGCGCTTACCGTGCGCTTTACGACTTCGTGGTTACCGAGCTCTCCAACGTGTACCTCGACGCCCTGAAGGACCGTCTGTACTGCGAGAAGCCCGGCTCGCTCGAGCGCCGCAGCGCTCAGACCGTGCTCGCCGAGCTCTTCTCGATGCTCATGCGCGACCTGCAGCCGATCCTGTCCTACACGGTCGACGAGGCCATGGCCTATGCGCCCGCCGGCTGCGTCGATCATCAGAATTACGCTGCGCTCCTCGATTGGTACAAGTCGCCCATCACGGTCGACGAGGCCAATGAGTTCGAGGGCGTGCTCGAGGCTTCGCTCGAGCTCCGTAGCGCCGTGACCAAGGCCCTTGAGGATGCCCGCTCCGCCGGCACCTTCACCAAGAGCCAGCAGGTCCGCGTTAAGGCGGTCGTTCCCGCCGAGATGTACGCGCTGCTGACCGGCGACAAGGCCGTCGACCTGGCCGAGTTCTACATTGTTTCCGATGTTGAGCTGACCCAGGGCGAGGAACTCTCCGTTGCCATCGAGGCAGCCGAGGGCGAGTGCTGCGACCGTTGCTGGAACTATCGCACCACCGTCGGCGAGTACAACGGCCACGCGCATATCTGCAAGCGCTGCGCTGACGCTTTGTAGGTTACGGCGTTCGTAGAACGCCGTAACCTACCGACGCTGCAAACGCCCCTAAGCGGCAATCTGACGTTCAATCGTCGGTCGCGTACCAAAGTACGCTTCCCTCCTTTTTCACGTCACCTTGCTCGCTTAGGGACGTTTTCGCTGTTGGTGACGATAACGCGGCGTTTCCATTGCTGGAGCTAGAGGCTTTCTTTCGACTTGCGTTTTTAGTCGAAAGCTATTAAGCGACATTTCGTTATTCGGAATGTCGCTTTCGTTTTTAGCTGGTTATTTCGCTTGCGTTGGTGGATATGTCGTGCGTTCTGCGTATGGCAATATAAGATAGTTCTTTGTATTAAACGTAATTCGATGATCTTGAGGGTAGGGGATTTCTTTGGGTCGTGCTGGGGATATGACGCCGCCTTTGCGTTGGCGGTTAGGTGTTGCTGGTGGGGTAGCGCTCGTTGTCCTGCTTGTTGACCAGATGACCAAGTTTGCGGTTCGTGCCGTGGGCGACGCTTTGCATGTGACCGTCATCCCCGGCGTGATCGACTTCCTGTTTGTCCGCAATATCGGCGCTGCCTTTAGCATGGGCGAGGGGCATGGCATCGCGTTTGCCGTGCTGGCGCTGGCGGTCATTGTCGCTATTGCCGTGTACTTCGTTCGTGCACCCCAGCTCGCCCATCTTGAGGTTGTGGGCATGGCGATGGTTGCGGGCGGTGCTATCGGCAACGCTATCGATCGTTTGGCCTTTGGCTTCGTGACCGATTTTATTGCTACCACCTTCATTGACTTTCCCGTCTTTAACGTGGCCGATATCGGCATCACCGTAGGCGTTGTGCTTGCCCTCATCGGCTACATGTTCTTGAGCCCTGCGGCCCGCGATGTCGATGCGACTGCCGAACTTAACGCCCGTGACGAGGCCCGCGCCAAGCGCAAAGCCAAGCAGCGTGGGGAGCGTGCCCGCAAGATTCGCGAAAGGAATGAGCGTTAATGGCCGACATCCATATTCTTGTTGCCGACGATTCCGCTGGTCAGCGTCTTGACGCCTATTTGGGCGCCAACGATGGCTGTCCCACGCGCTCTGCCTGCGCGCATCTGATCGAGGGCGGTGCCGTAATCGTGAACGGCGAGACCTGCCTGTCAAAAAAGTATGCCGTGCGCTCCGGTGACCGCATCTCGGTCGACCTGCCCGAGCCGCACGATCCGACTGACGTGATTCCTGAGGCCATTCCCCTCGATATTCGTTACGAGGACGACTACCTCATCGTGCTCTCCAAGCAGCGCGGCCTGGTGTGCCATCCCGCCCATGGCCACGAGAGCGGCACGCTTGCGAACGCTCTGGTCTACCACTGCGGCATCGATCATCTTGGTACTGTGCAGGGTGAGGACCGCCCCGGCATCGTGCATCGTTTGGATCGCGATACCTCGGGTCTCATGCTTGCGGCAAAGGACGACGACACGCAGCGCGCGCTCCAAAATCTCATTCGCACGCGCACGCTCGATCGTCGCTATATCACGCTCGTTCACGGACATATCGCTATGGATGAGGGCACCATTAACACCGGCATTGCCCGTTCTACGCGTGACCGTGTCAAGATGGCGGTTTCGGACGATCCTTTCGCGCGCCAGGCCATTACGACCTTTAAGGTCCTCGAGCGCTTCGATTCCACGCGTTTTGACGACGGCTATACGCTCGTCGAGTGCCACCTGTTTACGGGCCGCACACATCAGATTCGCGTGCATATGCGCCATATCAACCACGCCTGCGTGGGCGATCCGCTCTACGGCAAGTGCGATGCACGCGCCGATCAGGGTCTGACCAGGCAATTCCTTCATTCCTGGCGTGTTGCATTCGACCATCCCGTGACGGGGGAGCGCATTGAGTGCCGCGACGAGCTACCGTGGGATCTCGCCGCGGTTCTTGACGACCTGGCCCCGCGCTCGCTTGGCCGCACCGCTGCCGGCGACGAAATCGTTCCGCAGCTCGGTCTGCTCGAAGCCTAGCCAGTATTAGGTGGTTTCTTGAACTCGGTTAGCCTGCGGTAAGATATACGGTTGTTTACGTAACGCGTTCCTGGGAGCCTGCATGCTCGCCTTTTTACAAACCAACACACCCATCGTGATCTTCAACCAGATTGTCGTCACGTTGCTCACGGTCTGCTTCCTCTACCAGGTGGTCTTCTTTGTCATCGGCGCTCTTCGTGGCGAGGTCGCGCCTCCCAAGGCCAAAAAACTTCACCGCTATGCCTTCTTTATCGCTGCGCATAACGAGGAGGCCGTGATCGCCAACCTCGTTCGCTCCATCAAGGATCAGGACTATCCGTCCGAGCTTATCGAGGTTTTCGTGGTCGCCGACGCCTGCACCGACAACACGGCGCAGCTCGCGCGCGAGGCGGGCGCCATTGTCTATGAGCGTAATGACCTTGCCCGCAAGGGTAAGAGCTGGGTCATGGACTTTGGCTTCGACCGCATTCTCAACGAGTATCCCGACACGTTTGAGGGCTATTTTATTTTCGATGCCGATAATGTCATTTCCCGTGATTACGTATCCAAGATGAACGATGCCTTTGACCAGGGCTTTCATGTGGTCACCAGCTATCGCAACTCTAAGAACTTCGGCAGTTCGTGGATCTCTGCGGCCAACGCCACGTGGTATCTGCGCGAGGCGCGCTTCCTTAACAATGCGCGCAACATCTGCAAGACTTCCTGCGCTGTATCGGGTTCGGGCTATCTCATTTCTGCCAGTGTTATCGAAGGCATGCACGGCTGGCAGTTCCACACGCTGACTGAGGACATTCAGTTCACCACGTTCTGCGCTATCCACGGCATTCGCATTGGCTATGCGCCGGCGGAGTTCTTTGACGAACAGCCCGTGACGTTTAAGGCGTCTTGGAAGCAGCGTATGCGTTGGACTAAGGGCTTCTACCAGGTGTTCTTTACGTATGGTAAGCACCTGGTCAAGTCGACCTTCCGCTACCATCGCTTTGCCGCCTACGACATGTTCATGACGATCGCCCCGGGTATGCTGCTATCGCTGATCTCGATGCTCGCCAATGCGACGTTCCTCATCGTGGGCGGTCTTTCGCATGGCTTTTTGGCTACCGAAGTCGAGATGCAAGCCTGCGCCGCTTCGCTCATTATGACCTTCGCCATGATGTATCAGACGTTCTTTATCCTGGCGCTGCTCACGACCATCTTTGAGTACAAGCATATTCACTGCGCGCAAAAGTGGCGTTTGGTGACCAACCTGTTTACCTTCCCGATCTTTATGTTCAGCTATATCCCCATCACGGTGGCCGCGCTGTTCCTGAAGGTCGACTGGGTTCCTACCCAGCATGCCGTAAACGTCACCCTCGACGAGGTCATGCAAGGCGCCAAATAACCACCACCAAAACCACCGCAAAGGGGACAGTGCACCTTTGTGGTGGTTTTTGCTTTTGCGATGCAGCTTGAGGAGGTGCACGATGTTTTATATTCCGTTTTGGATTTGCATCTTTGCCGGCGCGGCGATTGATGCCCGAGAGCGACGGTTTCCCAATGGGCTTGCCGGCGCATGTGCCGTGACGGCGTTGGCGGGCGTTTGGCTCGACCTCGGTTTGAACACAGCGCTTGACCACGCCGGTCTTGCCGTCATCGTCTACCTTGGCCTTGTGCTTACCGAGTCGCTCTGGCGTAGAGTTCGCCACGCTCCTGGCATTGGCATGGGGGACGTCAAGGCACTCTTTGCCCTTTGTACCTTCGATCCCCTGGGCGGCGTTGTCGCGTCTGCGGTTGCGCTCCTGACCCTTGCCGTCGCTTGCCTCATCGCAAAATCGCGCTCCCTGCCATTGCTCCCGTTTTTAGTGCCGATTTTTGCCATAATCGAGGTCGTGGGCTGCACTTTGTAACCGATTGCGCATCCTTTTTAAGGAGCATGCCATGGAATCTAATCAAGAAACGGCCGTCATTAAGGCGCGCATGGACCGTATTCCCTCGGCGTTGTCGCCCGAGCTTGTCGAGCGCATTGCCGCCGATCGTGCTTCGGGCTATGTCAACCC
>URWS01000122.1 GCA_900551605.1 uncultured Collinsella sp.
CCGATATGCTTGCCGACGAGCCCCATGCCGGCGGGACCGTCGCCATCGGCGCCCTCGGCCTGCAGCGACAAGCCGCGGCCGTGACGCTCGATCAGCATAATGCGGCGCAAGCCCTCGGCGTTCTCGGGACGAGCCATGCCCGTGATGGCCTTGCCCGGCACCACGTCGATCACGGCCTCGCCCGGCTTAAAGGCATAGTCGAACACGTCGAGCGATAGCTTCGGCAGCTTAACGGAAGTACGCAGCTCATCGGCAAGGGCCGCAACCTCAGCCATCTCGGGCGCAATCTCGCCCACAAAAGTGCCGTCCTGTGCCACGAGCGCGCCGGCGGCATACACGCGATGCGGAGCCATGGCAAACGTCAGGTCGTTGAGTACCAGCAGGTCGGCACGCTTGCCCGGGGCGATGGCGCCACGCAGCTCGTGCGGGTCGCGGCAACCGTGGTCCAGGCCAAACGCCTCGGCCGTGGACAGGGACGCCATAGAGATGGCAACCACGGGGTCAATACCGGCCTCGATAGCCACGCGGCAGGCATTGTCGATCATGCCGGTCGAAAGCGCATCGGAGGGAGCGCGGTCATCGGTCGCGAAGCAGCAGCGGCGGGCACGGGCGGGGTTTTCCAGCAGCATCGGCGACAGGTTGGCCAGGTCGTGGCTACACGTACCCTCGCGCAACATCACATACATGCCGCGGGACAGTTTGTCGAGTGCCTCCTCGGGAATCGTCGACTCGTGGTCGGCGATAATGTCCGCCGCGGCATAGGCGTTGAGGTCCTTGCCGGCAACAAGTGGCGCATGGCCGTCGACCTGCTTGGACGGCGTTTGGTTGGCAGCATCGATGCGAGCGCAGGTCTCGGGATCGGCCATAAAGACGCCCGGCAGGTTCATCATTTCGCCCAGACCAAAGACATCGCCCGGATGCTCGGCAAAAAACGCCTGCATATCGGCGGCGGTAATCACAGCACCCGCTTGCTCATCGGGCAGCGCGGGCACGCACGAGGGCATCATGTACTTGATGGAAATGGGCGCGCGACGGCCGTCCTCGATCATAAAGCGCAGGCCGTCCAGGCCGGAAACATTGGCGATCTCGTGGCTGTCGGCAATGGCAGTAGTGGTGCCGCGCGTCGCCGCCATGCGAGCATACTCGGCGGGACGGATGTTCGAGGACTCGATATGCAGATGTCCGTCGATAAAGCCGGGAGCGATATAGCGACCCTGGCAGTCAATGACCTCGGTCGCCTCGTAGGTGCCGGAGGCATCGTCGCGGCCGTCGTAGAGCACGCCGACGATTACGCCATCCTTGACGGCAACGCTACCAGGCGCCACGCGCTGGCCATATACGTCGACAATCTGCGCATTGGTGAACAGCGTGTCGACGGGCACACGACCCTCGGCTGCATCGATCACAGACCTCATGACCTCAACGGACATACATACTCCTTCAACTGTAGAAATAACTGCGGAGCGGACGAGCCTTCACCGCAGCAAACCAATAGCAATTGTATGCCCAAAAGGAGGCCGCCGACAACACCCCTTCCGCTTAACGGCACCGCCAAATGATCCCTTGGGGACGGAGAAAAAAGTTGCGGTGGAATAGTTCCTGCCTGGGCGCCCGTATGGCATTTTTAGGAACTATTTCACCGCAACTCAAAAGGCCGCAGTCGGGAATCCCGGCTGCGGCCTTTTTGGCACTTGTGAGGTCAACTTGCTCGTTAGACCAATTTAAAGCCCTTGCGCTTGCCTACGGAAAGGGTGTCGCCCAGCTTGAGGGCGCTGGGATCGATGTTGTAGCTCTTGGGAGCCACGGCCTTGCCGTTGATCTTGACGCCGCCGCCGTCGATATCGCGACGGGCCTGGCCGGCGCTGGCAGAAAGACCCAGGTCCTTGAGCAGGCCGGCGAGGTAAATCTGGCCCTCGTCGTTGACGGTCAGCTCAACGTGCTTCTCGGGGAAGTCGGCAAGCTGGCCCTCCTTGAACACGCGGTCGAACTCGGCCTGAGCCTCGTCGCCGGCGCCAGCGCCGTGGTAGGTGTCGCACAGGTCGCGGCCCAGTGCGCGCTTGAGCTCATAGGGATCGGCGGAACCATCGGCCAGAGCAGCGTCGATCTTGTCGACCTCGGCCGGGGTGAGCGAGCTGGCCAGACGATAGTACTTGCCGATCATCTCGTCGGGAATGGACATGGTCTTGCCGAACATATCCTTGGGAGCATCGGTCAGGCCGATGTAGTTGCCGTAGGACTTGGACATCTTGCGCACGCCATCGGTGCCCTCGAGCAGCGGCATGGTAAGCGCGATCTGCGGCTCCATACCCATCTTCTCCATGAGCTCGCGACCAGCGAGCAGGTTGAAGAGCTGGTCGGTGCCGCCCATCTCCACGTCGGCCTTGATCTGCACAGAGTCGAAAGCCTGCATCACGGGATACAGGAACTCATGCAGGGCGATCGGCGTCTGAGACTGGTAGCGCTTGGTAAAGTCGTCGCGCTCGAGGATGCGGGCGACGGTGAACTTGGAGCACACCTGCAGCAGACCGGACAGATCCATCGAAAGGATCCAGTCACCGTTGTGCACGATGGTGGTCTTCTCGGGATCCAGGATCTTCATGGCCTGGCTCACGTAGGTCTCGGCATTGGCCTCGATCTGCTCCTGCGAAAGCTGCGGACGGGTGGAATTCTTGCCCGAAGGGTCGCCAATCAACGCGGTACCGTTGCCGATGATGAGGGTGACGTTGTGGCCCAGGTCCTGGAACTGACGCATCTTGCGCAGCGGCACGGCGTGGCCCAGGTGCAGGTCGGGGCTGGTGGGGTCGACGCCGAGCTTGATGTTGAGGGGCTCGCCCTTCTCAAGCTTCTTGCGAAGGTCGGCCTCGGGAACGATCTGCGCGGCGCCCGAGGTGATGATACGCATTTGCTCGTCAACAGACAGCATTGGGTATCCTCCTTTTGCTATAGCACCCTCGCCGAAAACGGCGGTGCTGGAAGTCCATAAACTCTCTTATGATAACAAACTGACGCGACGCAGCACCTACGACAGGAAAATCCTCGTCCTGCCGCATGCGTCAATGGCAACTGGCAGACGTGTACCGTCACGCTCGACCAGATAGCGTACCTGCCGACGACGCAAGCAGTCGCGGCAACGAACCTGTCCCGTCGCATCGGTGGCGCAGACGCCCTCGGCGGTCAGCAGGCAGTGCTCGCACACCATAAGCTCGGGACGGTCGGCGTCGACCGGACCCAAGACGCCGGGTTCAGCGGCCAGTTCGGCAATACGCTCCGCATCATTGCCGAGCAACTCCGCCGGCAAGCACACCCGCCCCGCACCGAGTCCGCGCAGCCAGGTAAGCGTGGCCCGATTCGCGCAGAACACCGGCGCCGCCACGTCAAACGTCACGCCCAGCTCGCGAGCGATCACCACCTGTCCCAGGTTGCGGCAGACGACGCGCCCGGCACGCTGTATCAGTGAGCGGGTCCAGTCAGCGTCACCCGTGCGGCACACCTCGTCAAGCACCACAACGGCGTCGGACAAATCAAGTTCTCCGCGCGGGTCGGCATCCATCAGCTGCCAAGCAAAAACCATGCGAGTGGGAACCGCGCACTCCACCAACTCCGTGGACGCACCGCCATCCATCGCAACGCCCTCAAAGGGCAGCACCTCAACGGCACGCGCAACGGGCGCAATCGCATCCGCCTCGGCCCGCATGCGCTCCAACACTGCCGCCGTCTGATCCAACACGCCGGCGCTGCGAATCAGGTACACCTCGCAGCCCACGCCCACTTTACGCTTACAATGCACGACGACGCGCTTCCCCGCTGCGGCATCCACCGGGCAGGGCACCTGCGGCCAGCGCTTGGGCACATCGGGACGCGCGTCGACACCCGGATAGAACCGAATCTCGAGCGTGTCACCCGCCGCCACGGCGGCGTCGAGCTCAACGGTCACCTCTTCGTGGCCCACAGCGACCAAACGCCCCACGCGCACGCCCTGGTTAATTGCGCGCTCAAAGCTCATCAGCTCGGCACCCGAACGCCCTCGCAGGTACGCATCGGTAAACCCACGGTTAAACGACCTTCCCAGCTCGCGCTCAAGCTCTTCCACGGCACCGGGATCCCACGCGCCGTCGCACAGCATATCGAGTGCCCGGCGCCACACCCGCACCACGTTGAATACGTAATCGGGGTTCTTCATGCGCCCCTCGATCTTGAGCGACGCCACGCCGGCATCTACAAGCTCGGGCAGATGCGCAATACCCAGATAGTCGCGCGGGCACAACAGGCGATCCCCTTCGACGGCGACAACGCTCTGCCCCGCCTCGTCCACCAGGTCGTACGCCAGACGGCACGGCTGCGTGCAGTCGCCGCGCATCGCCGAGCGCCCACGCCGCAGGGCCGAGAACTCGCACGCCCCCGAATAGCCGATGCAAATCGCACCGTGGCAGAATACCTCGATGGGCACGCCCGTGGCACATAGCGCCGCAATCTCGTCGACCGTCAGCTCGCGTGCCGTCGTCACGCGCTCGACTCCCAGCTCATCGGCGGCAAGCCGCACGGCGCCTTCGCTATGAGCGCCCGCCTGCGTAGACAGGTGAATCTCGACCCCGGGAATCGCCGCGCGCAGCACGCAGGCCAACCCGGCATCGGCCACAATCAGAGCATCGGCGCCCAGCTCCAGTGCATGAGCTCCCAACACCACCGCGTCGGATAACTCATCGTCAAACACGAACACGTTGAGCGTCACGTACACGCGCGCGCCATGGGCATGCGCCACGGCACAACCGCGCACAAACTCGTCATCCGTAAAGCCATGGGCGCTCACACGGGCGTTAAAGCCGCCCAACCCCGCATAGATGGCATCGGCGCCCGCGGCGATGGCCGCAAGCATCTGGTCGAGCCCGCCCGCCGGCGCCAGCAGCTCGGGCAGCGCCGCACCGGCAGCATCCAATCCAGTCTTGTGTTGTCCGCTCGGCCCCATCGTCCGAATCGCCATCGACAAACTCCTTACCAAGGTATGCATTCACTCTGAAAAATGCCGCCTTCCAGCATACACGAGGCCTCGCGCACCCCGTTTGGTTTATCGTGTAATAACTTATGTCCATCCTGCCCCGACGGCACATCCGCCGTCGGGCACGACATACCTGGAGGTCAATATATGGGTCCTCGCCAACGACAGGGACGCAGCCGTTCAAAGACGCATGCCCTGCCCATAATCCTGCTCTCGTTTTTGGGCTTTTTGCTTATCGCGGGCGTGGCATTTGGCATCGGCATGGTCGGCAACGTCAACCTGTCTCTTATACACATCTCCGAGCCCACGAGACTAAGGCGAATCTC
>URWS01000123.1 GCA_900551605.1 uncultured Collinsella sp.
TTTCAGCTGCATGTCGCAAACCACGGCAACTCCCACCGCGACCAAGGCAATCACAACAAGCACGATATCAATAGCAGACATAGACTCCGCCCAACAAACCCAATCGAGCACCAATCAAAACCGCGATCAATCTTACCCCGCCACACACACCGGGCGGCCGGCCCCTTCTTGGGTGCCCCTCTCCTCCGCATATTCCATAATGCGACGCGCCGTCTCCCTGCTCACCTTTGAGTCATCGCCGCCCAAGTATGCGTATACGTTTCCTTTATTCAGGTGCAGAGCACGGCAGAGGCCATAGCGCGTTACGCCCGATTCCTCCAATGCTTCCAGTATTCTTTTTCGCATCAGGGCGTTGATCCTTCTGTTCGCCACCGGCTTTTCCTTCACCGCTCTATACGCACGCCAAACGTTGGCATAACGATTAGGAAGCTCACTTTTGGCGCATAAAGATATTATGTTACCCGCTTGACCGTACAAGGACAAAACGTCTCGGTAATCCTCTTCCATCCACGAGCCCTCGGATAAACCCAGAACGTATTCGGCTTTTCCTTGCGCCAAAGCAAGCAAAAACAGAGGCTCCGCCACGCGCGGCGCAACCGTCGTCGCCTGCTCAACCAGCTTTCTAAAACTCAGTGACTGCTGTCCGGATAGCTCTCGGCAATAGCCTTTTAAGAATCCCTCAAAGGTCAGATTCAACCGCGCACCTCCGTTCATTTGCTATTATTATTTATCTTCAATAATACTATTTAGTCGCACGACATGACCCGCAAGATGCAAGGATTCCACTCGTGGCGATAATCCCTACACCCTAGAAGTCCTAATGTGACAAACGCTAGCTCTCCCAGCCGGCGCGGATGGTTGTTATGACGTCACCTAGGCGCTGGCCCAGGGCCGCTAGATGCTGGAGCACCTCGTTGGGCGATGCGCCGTTGAGGATGCACGTGAGGGCATACGACGCCAGAAAGATGGCCGCAAGCCCCAGCGGGATGAGCACGATCATCGCCAATGTGCGCAGGCGCTGGCCCACGCGGCGACGACGCGCGCGGCGTTTGTCGAACGCGAGCTCCTGCGCATATGAATCTTGCTGTACGGAATAGGCCTCTGGCGCCGATTCACACCCGGGCACAGCAGCGGGCACGACATTTTGCGCAAAGGGCTGGGCTGCCGCCCCTTGCATTTGCATCTCTATAAGCCGTTGCTGTTGGCGCAACATGCGCTCGGCTTGTTGCTGCGGAGTCTCAAGAAACAGATCCATGCTGGCCTCCAAAATCGGAGCATTCGACGCTTACGACCAGCATCCCGCACCGCCATGACCGCGACAACGCAATCGCCGGCAATAGCCACAAAGTTTCTTCTGCTCAAAAGCTGTCGAAAAGCTCAACAACTCCCCTACCAGCACTTTCTCTGAGCTTTTTTCGCCAACAATCTTTTGGCCTTCCACCCTTACGCCAACTGACCAAAATCTAACCAATAGCTTGACGAAAATTGTGGAGACCGGGACCCCACACAAAAAGTGCCGCCCCAAAGGGGCGGCACACAAACTTATTATCAGCTTTTCTGTAACGAGCATGCGACGACTCAACGCCGGGGCGCAGGGCGGGGAAACCTTTGCCTCGCGCGACCCTGCGAAGCCGTGAGCGAGAGGGGAAGGTTTCCCCGCCCTGCGCCCCGTGGTCGGTGAGAACAGACTACATGCCCGCGAGACCGCGGGCGGCGGTGGCGCACATAAATGCCAAGACGAGAATCACGAGCGACCCGGCGATGTCGACCAGCACGCCCATTGCGCGACGCTCAAACAGCCAGCTCTCAAAGTGCGGGGCGACGTTGCGCCAAACACGCCACAGCAAGATGCCCATACCGATGACGCCCGGGATATTGAGCAGTAGGATCTCGGAGCACAAAAGACCGATCAGGTTGCCGGCGACAAAGCCCGCATCGCCCTCGCAGTATTTGCGGTAGACCATATACAACATGTATGCCACAAACGGCTGCAGGCACGCAGAGATAAACGTAACCACCATCGAGGGGTCCTGAGAAAAGACATCGGTGAGCTTATCCACGCTCGTGGCATCCTTAGAGGCCAGAAACAGGCCAATGACCACCACGGGCACCACGCCCAAGATGACCTCGACCAGAGTAAACAACTTGGCAGTCAAATCCTCACTAGCCGAATTCAAATGAGGCGCCCACTCAGGATGAGCATGCGCGCCGACCTTCTTGTCTTTCTCGGCACGATCGGCCTTTTTACCCTCGGCAACCCGACGGCCAGGATCCCTGCGAGTTCCCGCCGCAGCAACCCGAGCCCGAGACTTCTTACCCATACAAAAACACCCCATCAGGTAGTAGATAAACTAAAAGTCGCTACCCAGTGTACCCCACCCATGAACGGTGCCGTCCCAACCAGCCCCCATACAAAAACGTGCCGCCCCTATCGGGGCGGCACACAAACTTCTTATCAGCTTTTCTGTAACGAGCACGCGACGACCCAAAGCGGGCCGGGAGGGCCGGATTACCTTCCCTCAACGCGACCCTGCGAAGCCGTGAGCAAGGAGGGAAGGTAGTCCGGCCCTCCCGGCCCAGCTCACGCTAGCGTCACGCGCTAGTAGTTCACCACCTGCTCCTCAAAGTACGCCTTGGGGTGGTTACACACCGGGCACACCTCAGGCGCCTCGGCACCCACATGCAGGTGCCCGCAGTTCAGGCACTTCCACACCTTTACGCCCTCACGCTCAAACACCTCGCCCGACTCGATGCGCTCGACGAGCTTGTTGTAGCGCTCCTCGTGGGCCTTCTCGACGGCGGCGACACCACGGAACTTTGCGGCAATCTCGGCAAAGCCCTCTTCCTCGGCGGTCTTGGCAAACTCGTCGTACATCGTGGTCCACTCGTAGTTCTCACCCGCGGCGGCATCGCGCAGATTGTCCAGGGTATCGGGGACGGCGCCATCGTGCAGATACTTAAACCACAGTTTGGCGTGCTCGGACTCGTTGCCAGCCGTCTCGGCAAAGATGTTCGAGATCTGAACGTAGCCGTCTTTCTTTGCCTTGGAGGCATAGTAGCGATACTTGGTGTGTGCCTGGGACTCACCGGCAAAAGCGGTCTCGAGGTTCTTCTTGGTTTGGGAATTCTCAAAATCCATAGGTGTACTTCCCTTCAACGCATGCCGCCCGTAGGCTTCGAGCGGCCTCGTCTTTAGGATGCCCTCATGTCGGAAATCTAAACCTTACAATCCTGTTCTTCAGATTTGCACGGGCTAGATGCTCAGCCAGCGATCGCCCTCGGCTCGGCAAAAGCCCTCACGCTCCAGGTCGGCCAGAATGCCCGCGACAAGCTCGCGCTCGACCGGTCCACGCCCAGCCGCCGCTTCCATCTCGTTAACGCCCACCACGGCATCAGCAAGCGTAATCCCCGCCGGCTGGCCATCGCGCGCTGCCAGCAACATGCGCACGATATGCGCGCGCTTTTGGCGACGTGAGCCCTCAAACTTTGATTGACGGCTATAGCCCGCCGAGCGCCTGGACGGATTGGGCAACGTCTTTTTTAGATATGCGCCGTAATCTAGCAACGCGTAATACCACGCGCGCGGCGTGTCGGCATCGTCTTGAGGCGCGGCAAAGGGCGCAATCTCATCCGCCGCCGCACCAGGGGCCGCCGGACAGGCGGCTTGGATCAGCGGCACTAGCTCGCGATCGGGAACGGCCGGCACATCGGGAAAGAAATGATGCAGAAAGACCGTGCGCACATTGGTCTCCAGATACACGCCTGGAAGATCAAACGCAAACGAACGGATGCCCTGCGCCGTTGCCGGGCCAATACCGGGCAGCGCGACCAGATTGTGCGTCTCGCGCGGAAACTCCCCGCCCCAATCCTCTACGACCCGTTGAGCGGCCCCATGAAGCGCCAGAGCGCGTCGGTTGTAGCCCATGCCCTGCCAAGCGTCCAAAACATCGGAAGGCGCGGCCTGGGCAAGCGCCTGCACAGTCGGAAAACGATCGAGCCACACCGGCATGCGCGCCTCCACGCGCGGCACCTGCGTTTGCTGCAGCATGACCTCAGAAAGCCAAATGATGTACGGATCGCGTGTGCGGCGCCACGGAAGGTCGCGATAACGCAGGACCCCTTCCGAACGAATCATCGAACGAAAGGGGTCCTGAATCATGGCTATGCTCCTTATGCGGCGCTATTCCTCCCGGTAAGCGCACGCGCAGGTGGCGTACTCGGGAAACGCTTCGCGGTCGGCGAACTTGGGATCGACGGCCGGGAACTGGCGGTGAGCGACGATGTCGCCGAGCGAAACGGAATCGAGGTAGTCGCGCATCAACGCCTGAGCTCCGGCCCACAGGGGATGATAGCAGCACGCGCCCATGCGCGCACAGTCACCATCGGGCGCAGTGCAATCGTTCATGACCATAGGACCCTGAACGGCCTCGACGACCTGGAGGATAGTGACGTCGTCCGGACTGACCTTGAGACGCATGCCACCGTGGACGCCACGCAGGCTCTCCACAATACCGGCCTGGACCAAACCGTGCTGAATCGAGCGGGCAAACGAATACGGGACATTGACCTCTTCGGCAGCGGTGCGAACAGAAAGCAAACGCTCCAGATCCTCGGCAAGCATCGCCAGCATGCGAAGGGCGTAATCAGTCTTCCTCGATATGTCCATTTTTCCCCTTTCAAGGAATACGAACAGCTCGAACGAGCTCCGGGGCCGAGCTTGTGTCGAGACGCTAAATGACCGCCAGGACATCCAAATGGTAAATCGGATATCCCCTGAGTGCCGCGCTTGGAGCGAAATGCATCAGATGCGGCCTACAGTGCAATTTAGTATAACCTAACCCCCTGTCTCGTTGAACAGGTGTTGCGCAACAAAACCGTTGTTCAGACAAATATACTTATTAGATTTTATTTGCGTTCCCGAAGGCGCGGGGATTCTGGGCGAAGATGCACCGGGGCGATCGTTCTATCGAAACAAAGTGCATCAAACGCAAAAAGCCACGTCCGAAGACGTGGCTTTAATTGCGTTGGCGGGAAGTACGGGGCTCGAACCCGCGACCTCCGACGTGACAGGCCGGCGCTCTAACCAAACTGAGCTAACTCCCCAGGCAGGCGTTCGCGTTTGTTTCCGCTCGCGTGCGCTGCGGGGATTAGTATACACAGAAGTCTGTCCGGCGCGCAACAACTTTTTTGAAAAAATTTTTCGGGGTCATCCGGGAGGGTCTCCGGGGCTGAGGGCGGGGGTTAAGTTTGCTGCTCTACAGTCCTGCGCAAGACGGAAAGCACATTAAGTGCTT
>URWS01000124.1 GCA_900551605.1 uncultured Collinsella sp.
GGCCTATGCCCTCCTCTTTCACGTCACCTTGCTCGCTCTGGCGGGCTTTCGCTGACTTATGCTCAACCTGCGGCGCTGCCATCGTTGGTGCTGAGCGACTTGTTCCTCGCCTCAAATTAGCCATACTGGGTCCCCGGTGGTTGCGGTAGGCGTGTTTGGTTGGTGCCAGTTGATTGCTTGGGCGTTGGGGAGGGTCTGCTCCGTTATAATCGCCTAGAACATTAAATGGAAACGGGACGGGAGCCATATATGCGCCAGGGTTTCGACAACGCGAAGTATATCGAGCTGCAGGCTGCTCACATTAAGGAGCGCATCTCGCAGTTTGGCGGCAAGCTCTATTTGGAGTTTGGCGGTAAGCTGTTCGATGACTATCATGCGAGCCGCGTGCTGCCGGGTTTTGAACCGGACAGCAAGTTCCGCATGCTCAAGAGCATCGCCGACGATGTCGAGGTTATCATCGCGATCAACGCGAACCACATCGAGAAAAACAAGGCTCGTGGTGACCTCGGCATTACCTATGACGAGGATGTGCTGCGCCTGGTTGACCTGTTCCGCGGCAACGGCTTTGCCGTCGCGGCTGTGGTCATCACCCAGTACGCCGGCCAGCCCGCTGCCGATGTATTCCGCAACCGCCTGAACGCGCTCGGTATCCCCGCCAAGCTGCACTATCCCATCGAGGGGTATCCGCACGACGTCGACCTGATCGTGTCCGACGACGGCTATGGCAAGAATGAGTTTGTCGAGACCACTCGTCCGCTCGTCGTGGTCACCGCTCCCGGCCCCGGCTCAGGCAAGCTCGCCACTTGCCTCTCGCAGCTCTATCACGAGCACAAGCACGGCACCGCCGCCGGCTACGCCAAGTTCGAGACTTTCCCGGTCTGGAATCTGCCCCTCACGCATCCGGTCAACATCGCCTATGAGGCAGCAACGGCCGATCTCGACGATGCCAATATCATCGACTCCTTCCACTTGGAGGCCTACAACAAGACCACGGTCAACTACAACCGCGACGTCGAGGCCTTCCCGGTGGTCCGTGCTCTGATGGAAAAGATCCTGGGCAAGAGCCCCTATCAGAGTCCTACGGACATGGGCGTCAATATGGTCGGCTTTGCCATCACCGATGACGATGCCTGCCGCGACGCTTCCAAGATGGAGATCGTCCGCCGCTACTTTACCGCGGTCGAAAATGTGCGCCGTACCGGCATGGGCGATGAGCAAGTCGACCGTCTCAAGATTATTATGAAGAAAGCCGGCATCGATAAGAACTACTCACCGGCGCGCTCGGCGGCCCTCACCAGGGAGCAGCTGACGGGTGGTCCCGTGGGTGCCATGGTCATGCCCGATGGCTCCGTGGTGACCGGTAAGACCTCCACGCGCCTGGGCGCCGCAAGTTCGCTCATTATGAACGCCCTCAAGCATGTCTCGGGCGTCGACCTTGAGCTCGAGGTCATTAGCGATGAGGCGATCGAGCCCATCAGCAAGCTCAAGACGCATTTCCTGGGCAGCAAAAACCCTCGCCTCCACACCGACGAGACGCTTATGGCGCTGTCGATCACCTCGGCCACGAGTGAGACGGCCGCTCGCGTCCTTTCGGGCCTGGAGCAGCTGCGCGGTTGCGATGCCTTCTTTAGCGTGATTATCTCGCCGACGGACGAGACGGTACTGCGCAAACTGGGTATCAACGTGTGCTGCGAGCCCAAGTTTGAGCGCCGCGGTTTCTTCCACCGCTAAGTTTGAAGCACCGCGGTAATTGCATTGCATTTTGGCCGTATCGGGTTGGCGCCCGGTACGGCTTTTTGATCAATAAAGCGCCTATTTCGGCGAAAAATAGCCGTTTACCTGCCTAGAAACAATTTGAGCGGTATACAATAACCGTAACTGTTTCATCCTTAGCGGGATGCCGCATGATGGATATTACCTGCCATCGTGAGGTGTGTCGGTCGCGCACGGCGCGTTAGATGCTCGTGCTCGGTTTGAGGAGGCTGCTATGGCGGGCAAGGGTCGTGCGAGTGTCAACGATATGAAGCGTGTTGAGGTGCTGGTGTTGATGGAGATCGACCAGCAAACCGAAGACAATGGCGGGCCGTATGGTTTCTCGCGCAAAACGCTTGCCGAGCGCGTGGGGGTTTCGCCGTATCGTGCCCGCGCCGCAATCGATCGCTTGGATTCCGAAGGCATGATTGATGTCGTCTCGCGTTATAGCGACGACGGCGGTCAGCTTGCAAATGGCATTTGCCTCACCGAACGTGGCGAGTGGTATCTTGAGGGCGTCCGTACCGGCATGCTCGTTCAAGAAATGCTTGAGGACGAGGTTGCTGATCGATAGCAGCATGTAACCCTTGCCATAGCGACGCCGCCTGGGAAACCGGGCGGCGTTTTGTTTCAAGATTGAGAAATGCAATCGCACGCGAGAAAAATTGCGAACGGTCCGCGGCGCGAGTATTACAATGAAGACCCGTAAGATGTGGATAAACAACTTCTACGGGAAGCGCAGGTAACTCAATATGACCAAGCATGTGTTCGTAACCGGTGGCGTGGTTTCGTCCCTGGGCAAGGGTATCACCGCGGCCTCGCTGGGCCGTCTGCTCAAGTCGCGTGGCTACAAAGTAACGATGCAGAAGGCCGACCCGTATCTGAACGTCGACCCCGGTACCATGAGCCCGTTCCAGCATGGTGAGGTCTTCGTTACCGAGGATGGTTATGAGTCCGACCTGGACCTGGGTCATTACGAGCGCTTTATTGATGAGAACCTGACCCGCGATTCCAACTTTACGACCGGTGCCATCTACAAAAGCCTAATCGCCCGCGAGCGTCGTGGTGACTTTTTGGGCGGTACCGTGCAGGTGATCCCGCACGTCACGAACGCTATCAAGGACAAGTTCCGTCGCATCGAGGAGCAGACCGGCTCCGACGTGGTCATCACCGAGCTGGGCGGCACGATCGGCGATATCGAGTCGCAGCCGTTTGTCGAGGCCATCCGCCAGTACCGCAAGGAGGCCGGTCCCGAGAACGTTTGCTACATCCATGTGTCGCTCGTTCCCTATATCGCTGCCGCCCACGAGGTCAAGACCAAGCCGACGCAGCATTCCGTCAAGGAGCTTCGCAGCTTTGGTATCCAGCCCGATATTATCGTGCTGCGCTCTGACCACCATATCGATGACGCCATCCGCGGCAAGATCGCAAGCTTCTGCGACGTTGACACCGACTGCGTCTTTACCAACGAGGACTGCGCGAGCATCTACGATGTTCCGCAGCTGCTTGCCGAGCAGGACTTTGACCTGCGCATTTGCGAGCGCCTGGGTCTGGACCCGCGCGAGCGTGACATGAGCGAGTGGAATGAGTTCCTGCGCAAGCAAAACCATGCCAACCATCACGCCGACAAGGTCAAGATCGCCGTCGTGGGCAAGTATACGCAGCTGCCTGATGCCTACCTGTCGGTTATCGAGGCCCTGCATCACGCGGGCGTGTTCTACGATCGCCATGTGGATGTGCAGCTGGTCGATGGCGAGAGCCTCGATGAGCAGAACGTCTCCGAGGTCCTGGGCGATGCTTCGGGCATCCTGGTCCCCGGCGGCTTTGGCAAGCGCGCCCTGGAGGGCAAGATCCTCGCGGCCGAGTTCGCCCGTGAGCACAAGATTCCGTATCTGGGCATTTGCCTGGGTATGCAGGTGGCCGTGTGCGAGTTTGCCCGCAACGTCGTCGGCCTTGCCGGCGCCAGCTCCTCTGAGTTCGATCCGGACGGTCCGTTTAGCGTAATCGACCTGATGAGCTCGCAGGAGGACGTGACCGAGAAGGGCGGCACCATGCGTTTGGGTGCCTACCCGTGCAAGCTCGCCGCCGATTCTCTCGCGCGTGAGGCATATGGCGAGGAGCTCGTCTACGAGCGTCACCGTCACCGCTTTGAGTTCAACAACGCCTTCCGCGACCAGCTCGAGGAGGCTGGCCTGGTTATCTCGGGTCTTTCGCCCGACGAGCGTCTGGTCGAGATGGTCGAGCTGCCGCGCGACGTGCATCCGTGGTATGTGGCCACCCAGGCTCATCCCGAGTTCAAGAGCCGTCCGACCAACCCGCAGCCGCTGTTCCGTGAGTTCGTGCGTGCTTCGATTGGCCAGCATGAGGGCGTCGATCGTCTGCAGGTGACGCCCATGAATCTCGCTACGGACTAAGGTGCCGGCGAACAAAGAACATACCGAAGCTACTCCCTCGTCGCTCGCTGTGGCGGCGGGGGAGTATCTCGATTACCTCGCGGTCGAGCGGGGACTGGCGCGCAATACGATTGCGGCCTACCATCGTGACCTGACGACGTACTGCGCCTATCTGGAGCGGGCGGGTATTGCGTCTTTTGAAGATGTGAGCCGTCAGGTCGTGGAAGGCTTTGTCGCCGATCGCCGTGACGGAGGCTATTCCGATGCCTCGGTGGAGCGCGCGCTTGCGGCCGTGAAGGGCCTGCACGCCTTTTTGGTGCGCGATGGGGCGGTAGCCCAAAATCCGACGGCGGCGTTGCGCCTGCCCAAAAAGGCCGAGCGCCTGCCGGAATACCTTTCGGTGGAGGATGTCTCGGCGCTGCTCGACCAAGACTTTCCCAAGGGCGAGATGGGGCTGCGCGACCACGCTATTTTGGAAGTGCTCTACGGTTGCGGTTTGCGCGTGAGCGAGCTGGTAGGGCTCGATGTGGGCGATATCCATATCGATGACGGGTTTGTTCTGGTGCGCGGCAAGGGCTCAAAAGAGCGTCTGGCTCCGCTGGTGGGGAGCGCGGCGCGTGCCTTGACACACTATATAGGTGATGGGCGCGCTCTCCTGGCTGCCCATGCTCGCGGGGCGGAAACCTCGGCGGTCTTTTTAAATAAGAACGGGCGTCGCCTGTCGCGCCAGGCCGTGCATGCGATATGTGAGCGCTATGGGCGTCAGGTGGGGCTGGTGGGGCTCCATCCCCACACGTTGCGCCACTCCTTTGCCACCCACATGCTTGCGGGTGGTGCCGACCTGCGCGTGCTGCAGGAGATTTTGGGACATGCCGACATTTCGACCACGCAGGTCTACACGCATGTCGACCGAACGCAACTGACCGAGGTCTATCTGGCGGCGCACCCGCTGGCGCATCGTTAACACATCGCTGACCTGTATATTTATAGGTATTTGGGGACGGGCCCCAGATTGCCGTGGCGTGCTTTTGCGCGCGCATGGGCAATCTGGGGCCCGTCCCATTTTTCGCCACTTGGCGTCGCGGTGGTGGGCAGCACCCGTCTCTTATACACCTCTGACGCTGCCGACGATCGCATCCGTGTA
>URWS01000125.1 GCA_900551605.1 uncultured Collinsella sp.
CTCATCCGGTCCGACCGGGCCGCGCGGCAAGGAGATATATTGCCAGACCGGAGGGCCGCCGGGGGCGGGAATCCGGTACTCCATATTTTGTTCACAAATGAATAGGTCCCTCAGTCGCATCACTGAGGTTAAAACTGAAGCATTGACTTCTGATATTGGCGATGACCAGCTGTTTTATGAGTATTGAGACATCGGTCATCTCTGGAGCGCTACTTTACCCCAAAGGCATCAGCTATTTGTTTCCCATCGGTAAAAGGCGGGTTTTGTTCGCCAAGCGTTCTTATATATAGATAGATACGGGTTCGAACCCGTGCCGCGGTAACAAAAAAGCGGCCGGCATCCGCCAGTCGCTTTTCTATTCTATGGTGGGCCGTCAGGGGTTCAGCCTGCTCCGCAGGCGGCCGCTGCGGCGCTTTCGCGCCTTGCGCGCTGCGCTGGCAAACGCTCACGCGTTTACTCAGCTCCGCGCCCCGACGGGTTCGAACCCATGAAAGGGCGACAAAAAAGACGGCCAACCGGAGTTGACCGTCTCAACAATCTTGGGTGGGCCGTCAGGGGTTCGAACCCTGGACCTTGGGATTAAAAGTCCCCTGCTCTGCCAGCTGAGCTAACGGCCCGCGGGTGGCATTGTACCACGGTCTGGAACTATTCCCAACTCCATTGGCCGTTCTGGAAAATCACAACTTCACGTCCATCGGGCGTAACGCCCGTAATATCGATGTCGTCCGTGCCAATCATAAAGTCGACGTGCGTGCTCGAGACGTTAACGCCATGCTCCAAGAGCTCCTCCTTGGACATGTCATACCCGCCCTCGATGCATTCGGGGAAACCGACACCTAGCGCGAGATGGCAGCTGGCGTTCTCGTCATAGAGTGTGTCATAGAACAGAACGCCGCTTTCGCGGATCGGCGTGTTCTTGGAGATGAGCGCGACCTCGCCCAGATGAGCGGCACCTTCGTCGGTGTCAATGATGCTCGCAAGCGTTGCCTTGCCCACGCGGGCGTCGTAGTCCACCACGCGGCCACCCTCGAACTTAATCCAAAAATCGTCGACCTTATTGCCGTGGTGGATGAGCGGCATGGCCGAGTACACGATACCGTCGGCACGCATACGATCAGGCGAGGTAAAGACCTCCTCGGTGGGGATGTTCGGGAAGAAGGGGTGCCCGTCGGGCGTCTTGCCCTTGCCGCCGGCCCACTCATGGCCCTTCGTCATGCCAATCGTCAGATCAGTTCCGTTCGAAGCGGTGTAGTGCAGGCAATCAAATTGATTATCGTTTAGGAAGCGCAGATTCTTTTCGAATGCGGCGTCATGGAGTTCCCAGTCGCTCTCCGGGTCCTGGCCATCGGCGCGCGCGGTGTGCAGAATCGCATTCCACAGCTTATAGATTGCAACCTCATCGGCGTCTCCCGGGAACACCTCGTGCGCCCAAGCCACGACCGGAGCGCCGGCGATGCACCACGGATTGATGTTGTAATCCAGTCCACGGCGGAAAACTTTGCACTGCGTATTCCTCGCCTTTGATGCCGCGGCCGGCTTGGCTGGATCGATGCCCTTGAGGGCCGCAGGATCCGCACCTTCGATAAAGACAAAGCAGGCACCATCCTGGGCTAAGGAATCCAGCTGAATGCGCTTCCACTCGGGCGTCTGCTCAAAATAGCTTTTCTCGACATGCTCGTACGTGAGCCTCGTCACGGCATCATCGGCCCAGATGACCGTCACGTGGCCGGCGCCGGCAGCATAGGCCTCCGCGACCACCACGCGCGCAAACGGCGCGCACTCGACCGGAGACTGAACGACGACCTCCTGGCCGGGCTTAACGTTTACGCCCTTGCGGACGACTAGGCGCGCGTAGTTTTTAATCTTGGGCTCCAAGGCCTTCATGCTCTCCAGAGCCTCTTCGACCGTCAGGGCAGCTCGAATCATGTGCCACTCCATCTATCTATAGAACAGTAAAAAGGCGCGCCGCAAAAACGACGCGCCTTATATCTTAGCGATAAGTATGTATGCAAACGCTACTTCTTCTTGGAGTCCTTCTTGTCCTCCTCGGCAGCTGCGCGCTCGATAAGAGCGTTGAGCTTGTTCTCGGACATGCCCTCGGCCTGCGCGCGATACATGTTGCGCAAGGGACGAATACGAGCGAAGTCGTAGATAAAGTCACCTAAGATGATGACATAGGACAAAACAATGCCGACCATCTGGACGGGACTGGACACCGTGCCGCCGGGAGCGAAGTAGAGCGAAGCCCAAATTGCCACGACGAGTACCATGCCGATGGCGAGCACGGCCCACCAGATACGACGGCGCTTGGTGTAGTCCTCGTCCTGCTTGAGGAGGATATTCGACACCGTGTAGATGCGGTCCTCCTTGGCGCGCTGCTTAGCCTTGCGGGCGCGCTTCTCCTCTTTAGAGAGGCCCTCGAGGTTCTCACCCTTCTCGAGCTCTTTGCGGCGTGCCTTAGACGAAGCCGGCACGACGCGAACGGAGCTCGCTGCCTGGCGGGCGGGTTTAGCAGATGCGGCGGACTTGCGCGCAACCCCGGTAACCTCGTGGGATTGCGTGCGCTTGTTCGTGGCGCTACGGGTACTCACTTATGCGTTCTCCTTCATGCTTGTGAACTGGGAGCCCGTGATGATCTGGAAGGCCTCGCGATAGCGCTCGGACGTGCCATCGATGACCTCGGCGGGCAGGTGCGGGGTCTCCCCCGTCATATCCCAGTTGGCCTTGAGCCAATTGCGGACGAATTGCTTGTCGTAGCTGGGCTGAATCTTGCCCTCCTCGTAGCTGGCGGCAGGCCAGAAACGGCTGGAGTCGGGCGTGAGGCACTCGTCGATCAGCGTAACCTTGCCATCGATGACACCGAACTCGAACTTGGTGTCGGCGATGATGATGCCACGGGTCGCTGCATACTCGGCAGCAGCCTTGTAAATCTTGAGGGACAGGTCGCGAATCTGCGCGGCGATGTCCTCACCCACGATCTCGCAGCAACGCTCGAACGAGATGTTCTCGTCGTGGTCGCCGATCTCGGCCTTCGTGGACGGCGTGAACAGCGGCTCGGGAAGCTTGGAAGCCTCGGTCAGACCCTCGGGCAGCTGAATGCCGCAGACGGTGCCGTTCTCGTCATAGGTCTTCTTGCCCGAACCGGTCAGATAGCCGCGGACGATGCACTCGATAGGAATCGTCTGGGCCTTCTTGACCAGCATGGCGCGGCCTGCGAGGTAGTCACGATACTCGGCAAACTCCTCGGGGAAATCCGCCGGATCGATGGAAACGAGGTGGTTGGGAACGATATCGGCAAACTTATCGAACCAGAATGCCGAGATGCGGTTGAGCACCTCTCCCTTAAACGGAATCTCGTCGGGAAGAATGAAGTCGAACGCAGAAATGCGGTCGGTGGCGACCATCAGCAGGTTTTCACCGGCATCGTAGATATCACGAACCTTGCCACGAGAATCCGGACGACGCTCCATCTTTGTCACGTGAGTCACTCCTTACCTAAATACGACAGAAATGCGGGTTCTTTCCCGCATGTTTTCGCAAACTCGGAGCGGCAGGGACGCGGCCCCTCCTTCACCGAATAGCGAAAAGCTAGTGCTCCATTGTAGTAGATGCCGCGTCCGCCGTGTGCTCGCGGGGCAGATGAATTGTAAAAGTCGTACCCTTTCCAAGCTCCGACTCCACGGATATGTAGCCATGGTGACGCTCGACGATCTGCTTGGTCACGGCGAGGCCAACGCCCAGGCCGCCAGCTTCGCGGGCGCGGCTGGCATCGGCGCGCCAAAACCGCCCGAAGATGCGCGACAGATCGTCCTTGGCAATACCGATACCGGTATCCGAAACGGCAATACTGACATGCTTGCGGTCACTGAGCACCGACACCACGACCCAACCGCCCTCGGGGGTGTAGCGCATGGCGTTGCTCATGAGGTTGATGACGCATTGCGTGATCATGTCGGGATCGGCTTCGACGACATCGTCGTGACCCTGGGTCTCGTCCGCAAAACGCAGGCGCAGATCGCGGTCGACAAACAGGCGCTCCTGGGCATTGACGATGGAACGCACGAAAGGAACCATGTCCACCGGTTCTAGATTGAGCGGAGCCGTGCTGTTTTCCATACGCGATAGGTCGAGCATCTGCTGCACCAGACGAGCCAGGCGACGCGTCTCGGAAGCGACCGTCTCCAGGTGTTCGTCGTCGGTGGGATACACACCGTCTTGCATGGCCTCGACCGTTGCAAGCATGGCCATGAGCGGCGTGCGCAGCTCGTGGGCAACATCAGAGGTCAGGCGCTTCTCGTGCTTCATATCTTTCTCGAGTGAGGTGGCCATCTCGTCGAAGGTCTCTCCCAGCTGATCGATTTCGTCATCGCCGCGCAAGCCCGTACGAGCGGACAAATCGCCGTCGCGAATCTGCTTGGCGGTACTGGTAATACGATGAATCGGCTTGGTGAGCATGCGCGACACGAACGATCCGATAACAACCGAGATGCAGACCGCAACAACCGCGGCAAGGGCCATGGCGTTAAAGGTCTTCTCCCTAAACGCAGAGTCCGCCTTGGTGAGCAGAGCGTCGGAGCCGATAGCCCACAGCTTTACCTGTCCGACGTGCTCGCCGGAAGACGTTACGATCTCGACGTTAGCAACGCTATCGGAGTCGGTTGGAGCAGACGAGACCGGGCTATGCGACGCCCTCTTGCCGCTCGTGTCGTCGGTCGTAGCCTGGTTTTCGCGTACATCGGCGGTGGCGCTTGCCGAGGGCCAGGAATCGTCATAAACGATCACGCCCTTTTTATTGACGACCTGCATGCCCAGATCGTCGGAAACCAAACTCGACGTTGCGACCGTGCGCAGTTCCCCCGCGGTCCAAGAGCCGTTTTCCTCATATGAGGTCGCCAACTTCTCGGCAGCGGAATTTGCGATTTCGACGATATTGGAGCGCGTGTAATCCGAAAAGACCGTGCCCCACACAACAGAGACAACGCCCACCAGCACCAATACCGTCATGAGCGATGTCAGAGCAAAAGCAAGTGCCATGCGCGAGGGATAGCTCATCGTTGGCCGTGAATCGGAACGAGGCGTGTTCCAACTAGCCTTGGAACCCGCCTCGCTCTCCTGCTTGTGCTTTTGTCCGATTTCAAAGCGCGCAGGTGTCATATGTGATTTCCCTATTTCTCGTCCGACTTATCGGTCTTAGCCGGAGCCTCGAAGCGATAGCCGACACCATGGACGGTGTAGAGCCACTTGGGCTTCTTGGGATCATCGCCCAGCTTGGCGCGAAGGTTC
>URWS01000126.1 GCA_900551605.1 uncultured Collinsella sp.
GCCCTTGGGCACGTAGACAAACGAGCCACCCGACCACACAGCACCGTGCAGGGCCGCAAACTTGTGGTCGGTGGGCGGGATGAGCGTCATGAACTTCTCGTGGACGAGCGGCTCCCACTGCGGGTCGTGCAGGGCCTCCTCGATGCCGGAGTAGACGATGCCCATCTTGGACGCGGTGTCCTGCATATTGTGGTAGACGAGCTCGGAGTCGTACTGCGCGCCGACGCCCGCCAGGTAGCTGCGCTCGGCCTCGGGGATACCTAGGCGCTCAAAGGTGTTCTTGATGTCGTCGGGCACCGACTCCCAGTCGTGCTTTTGGTCGGTGTTGGGCTTGACGTAGGTGACGATGTTGTCCATGTCCAGGCCCTCGATGGAGGGGCCCCACGTCGGATCCGGGAAGCGGTTGAAGATCTCGAGGGACTTGAGGCGCAGGTCGAACATCCACTGCGGCTCGTCCTTCTTGGCGCTGATCTCGCGCACGATGTCGGGCGTGATGCCGGCGTCGAGGCGCTCGAATCCCTCCTCGCCATAGGTGAAGTCGTAGAGGCTGCGGTCGATGTCCGCGACCTCGGTGCGGTTCTTGGTCATTGCGTCGCCCCTTTACGCCTGCTGCTCGGCAGCGGCGGCCTCGGCCTGGGTGCGCTGCTCGGCGGCCTCGCGCTCGAAGGTCTCAAAGCCGTTCTTGTCGATCCAGGGGATGAGCGAGGCGTCGTCCTCGCGCACGATGTGGCCCTTGACCATAACGTGGACGCGGTCGACATCCAGGTGCTCCAGGATGCGCGTGTTGTGCGTGATGATGAGCATGGAGCCGTCGCAACTCTTGCGGTAGGCGTCCATGCCGTGGCTGACGGTTGACAGGGCGTCGACGTCCAGGCCTGAGTCGGTTTCGTCCAGGATGGCGAGCTTGGGCTGCAGCAGCAAAAGCTGGAGCATCTCGACCTTCTTCTTCTCGCCGCCCGAGAAGCCCACGCCCAGCTCACGGTTGAGGTAGGCGGTATCCATGTTGAGCTCGGCCGCGAGCTCCTTGACGCGACGGCGGAACTCCTTGCCCTTCATCTCCAGGCCGGGACGGCCGGCGATGCTGGCGCGCAGGAAGCTCGACAGCGGCACGCCCGGGATCTCGACCGGGGCCTGGAAGCTCAGGAACAGGCCGGCGCGCGAGCGCTTGTCGGTGGTGAGCTCGGTGATGTCCTGGCCGTCAAAGACGATACGGCCGTCGTTGACCGTGTAGACGGGGTCGCCCATGACCAGGTGGCCGAGGGTGGACTTGCCGGCGCCGTTGGGGCCCATCAGCACGTGGGTCTCGCCGGCGGCGACGTTGAGGTTGACATTGTGGAGGATGGTCTTCTCGTCCACGGAGGCGGTCAGACCCTCGATGGAAAGCAGCGGATTTGCGCTCATGCTGTCCCTCTCTGTATATGGTGTACTCATAGGTGTACTAAACCCTAGGAATCTTCTCGGAATAAAGTTACTATGGGTTCGGCGTTAGTCAAGGAAAAACCCGACTAATTCACTCGACTTTTTAGATGCGTGACATAATAATCAGGATTGTTTGCCCCGCGCGCATAAGATTTGGGACAAACAAGCCTGGTATTTTGTCCCAGGAACAACGGGAGGGTAGGTATGCTCATTTCTTCCAAGGGCCGCTATGCCCTCCGGTTAATGATCTATATCGCGGCGCTGGGCGACGCCGAGGGCAAGATTGCCCTGCGCGAGGTTGCCGACCGCGAGCATATCTCGCAAAAGTATCTGGAGCAGCTGGTTCGTCCGCTTATGAAGGCGGGCCTGCTTAAGAGCGTGCGCGGCAAGGGCGGCGGCTACATGATGGCCAAGGACCCGGCCGAGGTGCGCGCCGGCGACATCCTGCGTGCCGTTGAGGGCAGCACGGCTCCGGTGGCGTGCGATGGCATCGACAACAGCTGCGCCCGCAGCGATTTGTGCTCGACCGTCAAGTTCTGGCGCGGTCTGGATGACGTAATCGAAAAGTACGTCGACGGCGTGACGTTGGCCGACCTGGCCGCCGTCCCCGAAATCAACTTCGACATCAAATTGTAGGTTGAGCGCAATTCCTTAAGATTTCGCGGAGGGTTGTTGCCGTTTACCGAGGGGTTGTTGTGCAACAACGGGCGAGCTGCAATACTTATTTTATCTTTGCAAACTGAACTTTAACTACACCAATGCAGGGAGGATCTTATGCAGCCCAAGCATTCTGCTATTGTCGCGGGCCTGACGCTGGCGCTTTCGTTTGGCGCCGTTTCCGCGCCGGCACCCGCCGCTGCCGAGGAGCCCACGCCGGGCATTGCCTCGGATGCCACCGATATCGATAAGGGCCTTTACACCCAACAGTCCTTCTCGGGCGTGTTGAGGTCGGTTCAGGGTGTCTCGTTTGTCAACGTGACTCCCGAGATGAAGTACTTCACCAAATATGAGAGCCATGGCAACTATAACCAGGGCTTTTCGTATGGTGACGGCTACAACGCGCTGGGCTATTACCAGTTCGATCGTCGTTGGTCGCTCATTCCGTTTATGAAGCAGGTTTACAACTACGATTCTGCCAAGTACGGCATGCTCAAGGATGCGATTGATCGCGGCAGCGAGATTTCCAACGCGAGCAATGCCATGTACGAGAACGACCAGCTTACCGAGCTGGGCCGTATTGCACAGGAGGCCTTCCAGGGTGCTTATAACACCGATCCTGCTGAGTTTTCGGCTCTGCAGGATGCGTATGCGTACAACTCGTACTATGCGGTGACCGAGGCGTGGCTCAAGAGCGGCCTGGGTATTGATATTTCGGGCCGCGCCGACTGCGTTAAGGGCATGGTGTGGAGCATTACCAACATGTGCGGCACCGGTGGCTGCAGGGACTTTTTCCGCTGGGCGAATCTTTCCAACGATATGTCCGACCGCGAGTTTGTGACGGCGCTTTCCAACAGCGTGGTCAATAACGTGGCGACCAAGTATGCAAGCCAGCCCCAGTACCACGAGGGCTGGAAGAACCGCTACCGCAATGAGCTAAAGGACTGCTTGGCTTATATCGCCGAGGACGAGGCAGCCGCTGCGACGCCCGTGCAGCCCGAGCCCACGCCGGTGCCCTCGCCGACACCTGATTCGAATGACGACTCGAGTGACGATGCCAACGATGACAGGATGGATGCGCCCTCGACCGATGCTGACGGTAATGGCTCTGCTGGTGGCACTACCAACGACGGCTCTACCTCGAACGGCTCCGATTCGAACGGCTCTGCTGCGGGCGATTCGCCTTCAAGCTCTGCCGGCAATACGGACAGCGACGCTTCTGGTTCGACCGGCGCTGACACCTCTAACTCATCTACCGGCTCGAGCGATTCGTCCGTTGACACCGGCTCTAACAACGGCTCCGGCTCTGACACGACCCCTGATTCCGATGCTTCCAAGGACGACTCGAATAAGGCGCCGGACGCTCCCGTTGCTTCGCCGGACAAGAAGCCTTCTTTCTCCGAGCAGCTTGGTTCTACGCTGGGTTCTTCGCTGATGGCTGGCGTCAATAACGGCTCGGCCCAGAACAAGGACAACTCTGATCAGGTTTCCATGGAAAAGACCGAGGCCGCAAAGGGCGACTCAAAGGACAAGGCTTCCGAGAAGGCTGAATCCGATAAGGGTCCTAGCTCTGATGAGAAGGACGAGAACAAGGACAAGACCGGGGACGGAAAGCAGCAGGGCGAGGACAGCGGTAAGGGCAACACCGATGACCAGGTCCAGGAGCAAAATGACTCCAAAACGGTGACCACCACGACCACGACGACTACAACGACCAAGTCATCTGGCGGTAACATGCCCAAGACGGGCGACCTTATCGTTATGGCGAGCCTTGCCAGTGCAAGCTTGGCCACGCTGGGCGCTACGTCTATCGTAAGTGGTAAGCATAAGCTCGATCAGCAGAAGAAGGCTTCTGGGGAGGACGGCTCGGAGGAGTAGCCTCTTGGTTGCTAGATAACTAAAGAGTTGGGACGGGGTCCGGTGCGAATGCATCGGGCCCCGTTTTGTTGTGCAACGATTAGTTATGCCCCCTCACGCCTCTTGTTGCTACCGTTGCCCGATATGTTCGCGCGGCGACATCGGTACGCGCGAGGCGGTCATTACAATTTGCATCGTGCAGCGATTTAGGGGGAACGTTTTGGTGTCTGAACAGGCAAATGTTGATTGTACTGCTGGCTTTGGCGTGCGCTTGATCGGCTGTGCCGACGATGCGGTTTTGCCCATTGGCATGCACGACTATGCGGAGGCCCTTGGTTGCTGCATGCTGGTTGACAAGACCATGTTTATTGCCGATGTGTTGGACTGCGACGCGTCCGTTGTGGTGTGCTGTCGACCCGAGGGTTTTGGCAAGAGCATGAACTTGTCGATGCTCAGGGCTTTTCTGGAGCGTCCAGCGGTCGGTCGTGCTGGTCAGCGTTTGTTTGCCGATGCTCAGATTTGGGATGCAGACGGCGGGCGCTATCGGGATGAGTACGCTTGCTATCCGGTGATATCGCTGGACTTTTCTGGCGCTGCGAGGCGTGGTGCCGCTATTGCCGACGTCGTGCGCGATGCCCTTTCGGGCGAGTGCGCTCGCTTGTTGGCGCTCTTGGAGGCTCCGGATTTAGCTCGAGACAAGGTGCGTCACATCGAACGCGTTGCGCGTGGCGCGGCGAGCGCGGACGAGGTTGACTCGGTGCTCGGTGTGCTCATAGAGCTGCTGGAGATTGCCTGCGATGGGCAGGTTGTATTGCTCGTTGATGGGTACGATGCGGCGTGGTCTCGCCGTGCGAGCGCGAGGGACGCATCCGACGCCGATCCGGCAGAACTACTTGACCGTGTGCTGTTTGACGCCATTGCCACTGCGCGCGATTCGTTGCGGCTGACGTGTCTGATGGGGGAGCGTCCCGGACCTGCTGAAGCGGCGCTTTCTTTGCACGGCTGCTCGTATTGTCTGACGACGCCGCTTTCGACCTGGTGTGACCGTTGGTTCGGCTTTTCGGATGCCGAGGTCGAGGCTCTGCTGAATCATACTGGACGCGAGGAATGCCTGGATGATGCGCGTGAATGGCTCGAGGGATATCGGTTTGGTAGGGCCTATTGCTCGAGTCCAGCGCGTGTGATCGGTTTTCTGGACCGAGGCTGCACGGCGCCCGTGCGTGCCGATCTGTATGGATATGCCGATTGCCTGAGTAGGGTAGTTGCCGGGTGGAATCTCGAGCGTCTTTCGGTCTTGTTCGATTTGCT
>URWS01000127.1 GCA_900551605.1 uncultured Collinsella sp.
ATGCATGATGCCGGTAAAGATAGCCATGAGCGCCGCATACGGATGACCGATGATCATAAAACCGATAAAGGCGAGGAAACCACCGCAGATGGACGTCACGACCATACCGCGCATGTAGCCGCCGACAGAGCGAGAAAGGATGGCGACCATAAAGCGGTACGAGGTCTCCTTCTCCTGACCGATGATGGTGCAAATCTCGTGATGCATGCGAGGGTAGTCGCAGGCCATCCAGTAGGCAAGCACCAGACCAAGGAAGATCACGAACAACTGCGAGGCCGTATTGGTGATGAGCGGGAACACACCGCGGCCAAGCTCGGCAGCGATCTGAGACACATACTTCGATGCCACGGCAACCAGCGACGACAGGTTGTCGTCCAAATACTCCTTAAGCGGCGTGTTGTTGAGCGTCTTGGCATGCGAGATCATCTCATTGAGATCGCCACCCGCAACACGAAGGTGCTCGGGCAGGCGGCTCAGGACTTCCATAATCTGACCAAAGAGAATCGGCGACAAGATGCAAACGACAACGACGAGCACGGCAACAACAACAATAAGCGCGATAAGCGAACCGATGCCGCGATTCACGCCGTGGTGCTCGAGCCAGTTGGTGATCGGGGACATCACAAAAGCAATGATGGAGCCGACGGCAAGAAACTCAATAACCGGTGCCAGGATGCCCATAAGGTTAAAGATGACAGCAGCAATAACAATGCAGCCGACA
Organism: uncultured Collinsella sp.; assembly: GCA_900551605.1. Classification (GTDB taxonomy): domain Bacteria; phylum Actinomycetota; class Coriobacteriia; order Coriobacteriales; family Coriobacteriaceae; genus Collinsella. The sequence goes on from URWS01000127.1 coordinate 722, forward strand.
ACAGCCCAAATGCGCAGCGTCAGAATGCGGGTGTCGCGCAGCACGCGATCGGTTTGTTGGGGGTGCTCACTCATGAACGAATCATCACTCCGTCGGGGTCGATCTTGTCCTGAATCTTCTTAAGCGTGCGGCGCAGCAGACGCGAAACCTGCACCTGAGAAATACCCAGCTTCTTGGCGATCTCGATCTGGGTCATGCCCTTCACAAAGCGCAGCTCGATGACTTCGCGCTCGCGCGGCGAGAAATCACGGATGGCTTCCTCGATCACCAGGCGGTCATCGGTAAAGTCGAGCTCGTTGTCGTCGTCGGCGTAACGGTCGAGAATCGAGGGGGCATCGTCGGAATCGGAGGCACCAGGAGCCTCGATGGGCACCGAGGTATAGGCCGAAGACGATTCCATGGCCTCCAGCACCTCATCGACCGTCACGTCCAAGTACTCAGCGATTTCCTCAACCTTAGGCGAGCGCTGTAGCTCGTTGGTGAGCTTATCGGTAGCCTGGTTGACCTTGGCCGAGAGCTCCTGCAAGCGACGGGGCACGCGCACACTCCAGCCCTTGTCGCGGAAGTGACGCTTGATCTCGCCCAAGATGGTAGGCGTGGCAAACGTGGTGAACTCGAGTCCGCGCTCAGGGTCAAAGCGGTCGATAGCCTTGAGCAGGCCCAAATAGCCAACCTGCATAAGGTCATCGAGCGGCTCGCCGCGGTTCTTAAATTTGTTGGCAAGAAACCTTACCAGGTTCATGTGGGACATGACGAGCTGCTCGCGTGCGTCCGGGTCACCGGTCTCTTTATAGCGACGAAACAGCTCGCGGGTTTTCTCCTTGTCCCAAGCGGTCTTACCGCTCCGGGAACGTTCGGTCATATTAGATATCCGCCTTGAGGTCGAGGGAAAGCGTCAGGGGCGCCGCAGTCTTTTCGTAGGAATCGCACACGCTCGCGAGGATGAGCTCGGCATACACCGCAGCTTGGTCGTCTTCATCGACCGTAGCCTGATCGCCAAAGGTAATAGTCATGCCAACGTGGGTCTCATCGACATCGAATTTGATGGTGATGTCGTCGCAGTCGACCGCGGTGCAACCAAAAATGAAAGCCTCCTCTGCAGCCATGCGGATGTCCTCAATGCGATCGACAGACATAGAGCACAGGGCACCAACGTTGGCTGCCGTCATGCGCACAAGGCGAGCGAGACGCGGGTCGCCGGCAACGGTCAGCGTGATAGGGCAGGTTGCTTCGCTACTCATCGCAGGACTCCTCAGAGGTCTCGGCGGGCGTGTAAGTGTAATACTGAGCCGGCTTGGCTACAGACTTCTGGCCATCATCGTCGCCCGCGGCGGCCTCGTCCTCGCCAATTAGGACGCGCTCGGTAGGTTGCTCAGCCTCCGCAGCGGCAGCGGCGAGCTTGCGCTCGGCGTCAGCTGCAGGAGCCTTCACCTTATTGAAGAGCCTCTGCACAGCACCGGCGGCAGAATCAGTCACACTCGACACAGCATTGCTGGCCTCAGCCATGCTACCGGTGACCTCAGAAATGTCGCGAACCACGGCTTCGACCTCTACGAGATTGGAGGTAAGGGCATCAACTGCCGTCTTACTCGACTTAAGCAGCGGCTCCATCTGGGCAAGTGCCGGCGTAAGCTCGTCGACAGCGCCGTCGAGTTTTGCCACCACCGGCTGCGCCTCGGCGATGGTGTTATTGAGGTCGTTCACGGTCTTATCGAGCGAGTCGACAACGTTGCGGGTCTTGCGCAGGGTAAGCGCGAGCTCAACAATAGCCCACACGCCGGCAATGGCAAGCACCAGCAGGGCGATTTGAATGGGACTCATACAAGCCTCCCGAAGGAATCGAAATACAGACGCTGTTCATGGTACCCCAAAGAAGGGGAAAGATACGCAAAGGGGATGTGCGAGGTGCCAATGACCTACTTGGGCGCATTGCCGCTACGGTCGCGCTCGCTTTGCTCTACGCGCCACTCTTCCCAGCCGCGGCCGGCAGGCTGCCAAAACGCACCGCGCTCCAACCCCTCGGGCAAATAACGCTGATCGACCCAGCCTTCGGGATAATCATGCGGATACTTATACACACCGTATTCGTCGCTGCCCGGGCGATGACGATCGCGCAGATAACTCGGCACCTCGCGCAGCCCACTTGAATGGATATCGGCCAACGCCGCATCGATCGAAGCCTCGCACGCGTTGGATTTAGGCGCCAAGCACACATAGAGAGCAGCTTGAGCCAGATTAATACGGCACTCGGGATAGCCAATGACCTCGGCGGACTTAAACGCGGCATGTGCCACCAAAAGCGCCTGTGGGTCGGCGTTGCCAACATCCTCAGAAGCCTGAATCATAATACGACGAGCGATAAACTTAGGATCCTCTCCCGCGTCAATCATGCGCGCGAGCCAATAGATCGTGGCATCGGGGTCGCTACCGCGCATAGACTTAATAAACGCACTGATGATGTCGTAATGCATGTCGCCGTTTTTGTCATACGAAAAGCCGCGACGCGGGTTGGCAATCTTTACGTCATCCACGGTGATGGGATAGCGCTCCCCCGCCGCCGGCGCTGGCGTTCCCTCGGTATCGGGACGGGTAACGGCAATCTCGCTCGCAAGCTCGAGCGTCGTGAGCGCCGAGCGAGCGTCGCCCGCAGCCAGGGTGCAGATGGTCTTAACCGTATCCTCATCGGCCGAGAACTTACCGTTCAAACCCTGCGGCGCCTCGAGCGCACGCTCAATAAGCGTGGCGATATCCTCGTCTTTAAGATGCTCAAGTTCCACCACGCGACCGCGCGAGAGCAATGCCGAGTTGACCTCGAAGTATGGATTCTCCGTCGTGGCGCCAATCATAATGACGGTACGGTTCTCAACTGCATGCAGCAGGGCATCCTGCTGCGACTTGGAAAAGCGATGAATCTCATCGATAAAAAGAATGGTGCGGCGGTCGTACGTATTCAGGCGCGTCTTAGCCTCGTCAATCACGCGACGAAGATCCTTTACGGTGCCCGTCACAGCGCTGACCTCGACAAACTCGCTCTTGGTATGGTTGGCGATAATGTGGGCCAGCGTCGTCTTGCCCGTACCGGCCGGCCCGTACAGAATCACACTCGACAGTACATCGTGCTCAATCGCGGCACGCAACCACGAGCCCTTACCGACGGCCTTTTGCTGGCCCACGTACTCGTCGAGCGAATTGGGGCGCATGCGCACCGCAAGCGGCGCATTCTGAAAGGAACGCTCGCGCGTCGAAGCAGAAAAAAGGTCGTCCATAGTCATCCCGTGCATCAATCAAAAACGTTTTCCACCAACAGTATACCGAATAAATACGAACTACCGTTCGTTAATATAGGTACGATGCGGAAACTTCAATCCCGGGAACAGCTTGCTCGTGAGCTCACAGAAATAGCCATCCGTCATGCTCGAAATGTAATCTACTACGGTCTGATCTATATCGTCCTGCCATGCATAGGCGCGATCGTAGTAGGAAAGCTGCCGCTCAATGCGAGAAATGTGGTGCTTAAAGATATACGAAGACTCGTCGCCTTTGTTTATATCCTGCAGGCAACGGTCGTAGAGCTTTTCGAAGGCCTCGCGCAGCCCCACTTCGGAGTCGCCTTCGATGCCGCCCTTGCTATAGATCTTCTCGTAGTTCTCGCGCTTGGCTCGGCGGATTTCCTCAAACAGGTCCTCGCTCATCTCGATGCGTGGCTTGCCATAGCTGTGCTCGACGATATCGATGGAGGCATGCGTAAGGATCCAGCTGTTGTATGCCCCGCCCAGGTCATCGTCAAAGGCGTCGGGTGACAGCAGACCCGCCGCAATGGCGTCTTGGCGATCGCGCCCCACGTAGGCAAGGATATCCGAGATGCGAACCACGCAGCCCTCGAGCGTCATGGGGCGCAGGTGCTCAATTGCGCTGTAACCTGTGGCAATGCAATCCTCAACCGTCTGGTCAAACTGGTCAAAGGAGCCCATGTCCGAGAGCTCAAACACACGCTGCTCGTACTCGCCGTTATGGCATAGCACGCCGTCGAGCGTCTGGAGCGACACGTTGCGGCCATACAACGCGTCGAGCACGCGAACCGACTGCACGTTATGGAAAAAATAACGCCCCGTACGCTCATGATAGATATCGTTGAGGAAGCGCTCGCCGGCATGGCCGAAAGGCGTGTGTCCCAAGTCGTGACCCAGGCCAATCGCCTCGATCAGATCGCAATTGAGCCCCAGGGCGCGACCGATATCGCGCGCAATGCGGGAGACAAGCTGTACGTGCAAACCGCGGCGTGACAGATCGTCATTGCTACGGAAGCTAAAGACCTGCGTTTTGCCTGCATAACGGGTGTACGCCGGAAGATGAAGTATCTTTTCGGTATCGCGCATAAACGCCGGACGCATAAGCGTGCCTTTGTCGGCGGCGCGATCAATACGACGAATGACCTGATCATCGTTGCAACGATACGGGTTGACATAGCCCGAAGCACGATCGGCGGCAATGCGCTCGACAAGCTCGGGCG
>URWS01000128.1 GCA_900551605.1 uncultured Collinsella sp.
GATCTACACTTATGCGATCGTCGGCAGCGTCAGATGTGTATAAGAGACAGAGTCGCCACCGCGCACGAGCTTGCCGGCCTTCTCGGCCTCGTCGATCATGTTCTTGGCGACGCGGTCTTTGACGGAGCCGGCGGGGTTGAAGTATTCCAGCTTGACGAGCACGCGGGCCTTGAGGTCCTCGTCGGCCTCAAAGTGGGTGAGCTCCAGAAGCGGAGTGTGGCCGATAAGCTGATCGATGGACGTGTAAACCTTGCTCATGGTGAACCTCCAAAGTGTTCAAGTTGCTGGATACCGTGTGGTTTTACGGTGTGTCTAACAGCCAAACCCACAAACCTAATAGGTTGTTCGTTTATCTGTTGGAAAGCATAGTAGACAGTAAAGCCTAGTAATGCAATAGGAAATAGGAGATTATTTCAAGTTGATGAACCACCTTGACCGGAACGAGTATTTTCAAAACCACTTTTTCGGATAGAATTTCTAGGACTAAAAGACCGAAAGGCAGCACTCTATATGTTGGTTTCTACTAAGGGCAGGTATGCCCTGCGCGTTATGGTCGACCTGGCCGAGCACCAGGCGGCGGGCCGTATTCCCCTCAAAGAGATCGCCGCGCGTCAGGGTATTTCGGAGAAGTACCTCGAGAATATTCTGGCGACGCTCGTTCGCGCCAATATGCTCTCGGGCATGCGCGGCAAGGGCGGCGGCTATGTGCTCACGCGCCCGCCCGAGCAGTACACGGTAGGCGAGATCCTGCGCCTGACCGAGGGCAGCCTGGCACCGGTTGCCTGCCTTGATGGCGACTGCAAGGGCTGTTCGCGCTCGGATGAGTGTCCCACGCTCGACGTGTGGAAGAACCTGGACAAGCTCATCAACGACTACCTTGACGGCGTGACGCTCGACCAACTTGTCGCTCACAACGAGGGCTACGACTACGTAATCTAGCCTACCTGCCATTTGGGGACGGGGTAGAAATGGTCGATTTTCTTGCCCTCTGAGGCTTGGCAAATGACAAGGCCGCCCATCGTTGCGATGGACGGCCTTCGTTTTGGCATGTTGTGGCGGTCCGTATCCGGTCGCATTAGTTCCTGGCGATGCTGTCGAGAATGCTGCGCATAATGGATACCACGATGCTGCCCATAAAGGCCGATCCAAAGCTGGCAATGGAGATACCCGCGCCCAGCAGATTGACCGACAGGTAGCTGGCCAGCTCGAGCATAAAGCTGTTGACTACGAGCTGAAAAATACCAAGCGTGATAATAGTGAGCGGCAGCGAGATGACCGTCAGGAACGGCTTGACGAGCGAGTCGACGATGTTGAGGAACAGTCCCACGAAGGCAAAGCAGACCCAGGCGTCGGCCATGCCGAAGGGCTGAATGCCGGGGACGAGAAACGTTGCGATCGCGATGGCGATTGAGGTCAAAAGCCAGTTGAGCAAAAAGCGCATGGTGGGATTCCTTTCTTGCGCATGGCGTGGTGAGGGAGCGTGAGGGGCACATACCTTTGCAACTCGGATGGATGCGCGGGCTCGGCCCTGTTCGGCCGCCCATTGTCTCAGATATTCGTGGAGCTTGCGTGCGCATTCGGTTTCAAAACGGCGTTCGTCCTAGAAAATGTGCCGCTGGCAGAGAGTCTTGTCGCTTTAGTTTGGTGGTGTGCTAAACTGCTACGGGCAAATGGCCCATGCATAGTTTTATTGCATATTACGGGTGAACGATGCCCGATGTCAGTATCAACTTCGATGCCTTTTGGCGGGTTTGGCGGTGATCGATGAATATCGAGAACATGTTTGACAAGCCTGATGTCAAGCAGCTGGTCCACGCATTTAGCCTTTTGGACGACGAGAAGGATATCCAAGCGTTTTTGACCGATATCTGCACGCCGCGCGAGATTTGCGATCTATCGCAGCGTCTGCAGGTCGCGCGTTACCTGGACGAGGGTGAGCCCTATGTCGAGGTTCAGGCGCGTACCGGCGCTTCGTCCACCACGGTGAGCCGTGTGTCCAAGGCGCTCAACGGCGAGTACGGTGGCTATCGCAAGATCCTCATTAAGCTGGAGGATGGCGAGTAGGCCGCGCCAAAAACGAATTGCGCAAAACCGCTCCTCCGGGGGCGGTTTTTTGATCCCTTGGGGACGGAGGAAAACGGATCACCGGGTTAGACTGACCCCCTCGATGATCCGTTTTCCTCCGTCCCCAAGGGATCAAATCTGTTGGCGTGGGGCAAATGTGTCCGCTTGGGCGGGTAGGATGGATACATTGATTATTGCGAACAGTTTGAGCGGAGGACCATGCCTGTTCGAATCTATACCACCAATGCCGGCACGGATTTGAGCGATGCCGAGTCGGCGCTGCTTGCCGACCTTATTGCCCACCACGGGCGTGCCGTGTTGCTGGCGCCAACGTTTGCCGAGCTCGACCTGTGCCGTCATGATGCGGCGGAAGCCGGCGTTTCGCTGGGTATCGACTACAAGACGCCTACATCGTGGCTTCGCTCGCTTTGGGAGCTTTTGGGCGACGGGCGCGGTTTCGTCAACAACCTGCAGCGCCAGATGCTGTTTTCGGACATGGTCACGCGTCTCGACGATGCCGACCTGCAGCCGCTTTCGCGCAGCCAGGGCGCGGTGCGCATGCTTGCGCGCATGGCCCGCGATGTGCTGCCGGGTGTGGCGGGGACGACGGCCGAGCGATGCGGTGGCAACAATTGCCAGCCTGAGCCAAAAAGCGATGCCGAGGCTCGTGTGTTCGAGCTTTTGCGTGCCTACGCGGACGGCTTGGACCGTCGAGATATGGTCGAGCCCTGCGAGGCAGCCGACATTATGGCCGGTACCCTGGCCGATAGCCTGCCGGCGTGCACCCGCGCCGTGTGCGTGCGCGGTATCACGTCGTTTACGCACGGTCTGCTCGAGCTGCTGTCTGCCGTGGCGAACAATGGGGGAGAGGTCGTCGTGCTGCTTGCCCGCGAGCAGGCGGCGATGCGCGAGGAGCTTGCCGCGGCATTTGATGCCCGCGGTGTGCTGTTTGAGGTCGGGCCGTTGGGGGAGGACGCCGTCGCGTTTGAGGCCGCTTGCGGGAGCGCCACTCAGCCTGCCTTTATTGAGGTCGCCGGCCCCCATGCCCGTGCTCATGTCTATGCGGACGCCATCGATAAGTTGGTGAAAACGCACAAGGAGTCCAAGGCCGATAAAGCTACTGCAACGCCCGCCGACCCTGCGCGCGTGCTCGTTGTTTCTGCCCGGGCACCCCAGCTGTTCGGTGAGCTCGCCTCTCGTCTGGCGGCTCGTCATATCGCCGCCGAGACAGCTGAGTTCACGGCGTTTTCCCAATCCATGGCGGGCAGGCAGTTTGCGGCGCTTGCCGGTCTGATCGAGCGCATGAAGGCCGCCGATGATGGTGCGGCGTCAAAGACCGAGTGGTGGCCCGCGCCGGAGCTTACCGACTGGATCTACAGTCCGCTTTCGGGCGCTGATGCCGTCAATGCCCGTACCTTCGATAAGAATATGCGTCTCTCGCGCAGCAAGACTACCGCGGGCGTTAAGAGCCTGCTGCAGAGTGTCCAAGGCCAGGTGAGGGGCGCGCGCAAGGCGGCGAGCGACGAGAACTGGTTTAAGAACGTGCCGTGTGTGGTTTCGGACGTGTTCCAGGCACTGTGGCGTGACAAGCCCGTGACGGCGCTTAAGGCCATGCTTGCCGTTGCCGAGGCGTTGCCCGATCGCTCGCTGGGCAGCTTGGATGGCCAGGCCCGTCGCCAGGCGGAGGTGGCCCTGCTGCGCCACGTCATCGACATCCTTATGAATGGCGCCCGCGCGCTCGACGTGTCGCAGGCCGCGACCGTGCCCGTGCTCGATGGCGTTCGCACCAAGGTGGACAAGCGTAGCACCGCCTACGATTACGAGACCTACGAGGTTGACCGTGCGCCACGTGCTCAGGTTCGTTTTGCTTCGCTTGCCGATGCGGCGGCTCTGCGCCCCGGCAGCTACGATGCCGTGCTGTTTGCCGATGTCGATCTGGACAGTTATCCGCTCTCACATGAGGAGGGTCCGCTGGCCGCGCTGACGGCGAGCCTTGGTCGCGAGGACGTGACGCTTGAGCCTGCGGCCTTGCTGCGCGTGCGCTTTGGCCACGCGATGCAGGCGGCACGCGGCCCGGTTGCGCTTGCGCGCGTGACGCACGATCGCCAGGCGCGCAAGCGCTATCCAGCTGCCGTGTGGACCGAGTTGCGGGCGCATGCCGAGGCCGCTGAAGCTGCTAAGGCCGCAGACGCCGACAAGGCAGCTGACGACGCCAAGGCCGCTGACGACGCCAAGGCCGCTGACGCCGACAAGGTCACCGGCGCCGCTAAGGCGACGTGCGTGGGCGAGGGCGATATCGTAAGGGACTTCGACCCCGCCGCCGGCGAAGGGCTCGAGCGCAAGCGGGTCGCATGCGAAGCCCCTCAGCATCTGAGCGCCGAGGCCGTGCCGTATCTGGTTTTGCGCCGCCGCGATGGTGAGGGCGAGGATGCGCCGCTCGTGCCGCGTTTAACGTCCGCCTCGCAGATCGAGGCCTATTCCACCTGTCCGCTGTGCTGGTTTGTGTCCTATCGCGTAAAACCCCAGTCTATCGATGCGGGCTTTGGCAACATGGAGAAGGGCAACTTTGTACACGACGTGTTGGAGCACCTGCATGCTCGCCTGCCGCAGGAAGGTATGGAGCGCGTGACGCCCATGAACTTGCCGCGCGCACAGGAGCTGCTGCGCGAGGTCTTCGACGAGACCCTGGCCGAGCACGCCGGCAAGCGCGGTACCGAGGGCCCGCTCGTGCCGCTCTCTCCGGTGGAGGAGCGCCAGGTGGCCGAGATCTTGCCGCAGCTGGAGGGCGTGCTCGCCTATGAGTCCAAGGCGCTTGCGCCCTTTGTTCCGCGCTACCTGGAATTTGCGTTTAACGAGCTTAAGGTCGAGTATGCAGGTTGGCCGCTCGGCGGGCGCATCGACCGCGTGGACGTGGATGCCGAGGACCGTGCCGTGGTGATCGACTACAAGCATCGTTCGGGCGTCGAGGAATATAAGCTCGCCGACCCCACGGTGTTCGACGAGAAGACGGGCGCGGTGCCCGCCGACGACCCGCGTTGGTTGCCGTCGCATACCCAGACGCTCATCTACGCGCAGGCCATGCGGCGGGCGCTGGACTCTGTCTCTTATACACATCTGACGCTGC
>URWS01000129.1 GCA_900551605.1 uncultured Collinsella sp.
TCTACACTTATGCGATCGTCGGCAGCGTCAGATGTGTATAAGAGACAGGAAGACGACCCCATCATCATCGCCGGCGGCCCCTCGGTGTACAACCCCGAGCCGTACGCGGCCTTCTTCGATGCCATCCTCATCGGCGAGGGCGAGGAATCGCTGCTCGAGACCTGCCAGCTGCATCGCCGCCTGCGTGACGAAGGAGTCCCGCGCGCTCAGATTGTTGAGCAGCTCGCATCCATTGCCGGCAACTACGTGCCGTCGCTCTATGAAGTTCGTCACGACGAGCCCTGCTCGCCGCATGGCTACACCGTGCCGCGTGAGGGCAAGGATGCGCCGCCTGTGGTCTACAAGCGCGTCGTCGAGGATTTCGGCGCCACGAATCCGCTGTCGCAGTCGTGCGTGCCCTATGCGCAGCTGGTCCACGACCGCCTGTCTATCGAGATCCTTCGCGGCTGCGCCCGCGGCTGTCGTTTTTGCCAGGCCGGCATGACGTATCGCCCGGTGCGTGAGCGCTCGGCCGACCAGATCGTCTCGTCGGTGATTCAGGGTCTGGAAAAGACCGGCTATGACGAGGTGTCGCTGACCTCGCTCTCCACGACCGACCACTCCTGCATTCGCGACGTGCTCGGCAGGCTCAACCGTCGCCTGGAGGATACGGGTATTCGCGTGTCTATTCCGTCGCAGCGCCTGGATTCGTTTGGCGTGGATATGGCCGAGTCGGTCGCCGGCGAAAAGAAGGGCGGCCTGACGTTCGCGCCCGAGGCCGGCAGCCAGCGCATGCGCGACATCATTAACAAGAACGTGACCGAGGAGGACCTGGACCGTGCGGCCAAGGCGGCCTTCGAGGCCGGCTGGAATCGCATGAAGCTCTACTTTATGATGGGCCTTCCCGGCGAGCGCGACGAGGACATCGTGGCCATCGCCAATCTGGCCGATCACGTGCTGGAGCTCGGTCGTTCCGTGGTGCCCAAGGCTCGTCGCGGCTCGATCTCGGTGTCCATCTCGGTTTCGGTCTTTATCCCCAAGGCTGCCACGCCGTTCCAGTGGTGCCCGCAGCTCGACTACGACGACGTCAAGCGTCGCCAGAAGCTGCTTATCACGAGCGTTCGCAACCGTGCCGTCCGTGTGCATTACCACGATGCCGAGACTTCGCTCATCGAGGCCGCGCTGTCCCGCGCCGGTCGTGACATGACGCCCGTCATCATCGATGCTTGGCGCTCGGGCTCTCGTTTTGACGCCTGGGTAGAGCATTTCTCGCTCGATAACTGGAAGGAGGCTGCTGCCAAAAACGGCATCGACCTCAATGAGCTCGTGCACCTGCCCTACGAGTTGGACTGGCGCCTGCCGTGGGAGCACGTGAGCCCCGGCTGCACGCGCGGCTTCCTCGAGCGCGAGTACCGTCGCTCGCTCGAGGGCGTCACGACTCCCGACTGCACCCGCACGTCGTGCACCGGCTGCGGGATCTGCCCCACGCTCCACGCCAAGAATGTATTGATGGGTGATCGCGCATGAGTGAGCGCCTGACCGACAACCCCTCGCTTTTTAGGCTTCGTGTTCGCTATGGCAAGCGCGATCGCCTTAAGTACCTGGGCCATCTTGAAGTAATCCATACCATTGAGCGCATCGTGCGCCGTGCGGGACTTCCCTATGCCGTCACGCAGGGCTTCTCTCCGCACATGCGCGTGGGCTTCTCTTCGGCGCTACCGGTTGGTACGTCGTCGACCTGCGAGTGGTACGACCTGTTTATGACCGAGTTCGTGGCGCTCGACGAGGCGTTTGAGCGCCTAGCTGCGGCGTCTCCGGCCGATCTAGCGCCCATCGAGGCGGCGTACATCGACGTGCGCACGCCGGCGTTGACGGCGCAGCTCACGCGCCTGTCGTATCGCATCGACCTGCATCTGGACCCCGAGGCGCCCGCAAGCGTCGACGAGGTGCGTCGTGCGATCGACACGCTGCGCGCGGACCATGGCATCGACTACGCACGCGGCAAAAAGAGCAAGCGCTTGGATTTGGATCACACACTCGTGGGCTATGAGCTCACGGCGGGGGAGCGTCCGGACCATTTGGTGCTCATGCTCGACACCCATGCCGACAACGAGGGCTCCATGCGTCCGGAAATTTTGCTTTCCGCTGCTGATGTTTTGTTGCAGGGCTTGACCCCGGGCGTGGATGCACCTATTGTTTCCACCGGTATGCAAGACCTCGTGACCATCTGCTCCTACGATGTCGAGCGTCAGAATCAAGCATGCGAGGACGACGAGGGCCGACTCGTCAGCCCCATACCTGTGCGAACTTGTGGATTTGCTCCACATACTCGTTGACGGGGGTATTATCGCCTGCTACTATATTCGGCTGTTGCACTAACTGATGCATGAAGGGCAAGTAAACATGTACGCAATCGTTAACACGGGCGGCAAGCAGTACAAGGTCGCCACCGACGATGTCATCACCGTCGAGAAGATCGAGGGCAATGAGGGCGATAAGATCACCCTGCCGGTTATCTTCCTCAACGATGGTAAGAAGATCGTCACCGATCCCGACAAGCTGGCCAAGGCCAAGGTTACCGCTCAGATCGTTGAGCAGTTCAAGGGTGAGAAGCAGCTGGTCTTCAAGTTCCACAAGCGCAAGCGCTATCGTCGTCTGAAGGGTCACCGTCAGCAGCTGACCAAGCTGAAGATCGTGAAGGTCCAGGCTACCTCCCGCGCCAAGAAGGCTGTCAAGGCAGAGGCTGAGGCTGTTGCCGAGGCTCCCGTCGCCGAGTAGATTACACTCGTAACGAAAGAGTAGGTATACACAATGGCACACAAAAAAGGACTCGGTTCCTCCCGTAATGGCCGTGACTCCCGCGGTCAGCGCCTTGGCACGAAGCGCTATGCCGGCCAGACGGTAACCACGGGCACGATTCTCGTCCGTCAGCACGGCACGCACATCCACCCGGGTGAGAACGTTGGCCGTGGCAAGGACGACACGCTGTTCGCGCTGGTCGACGGTACCGTTGAGTTCCACAAGGGTATCAAGCACAGGGTCAGCGTACGCCCGCTCGCGAACGCGTAATTCACCCTTCATAGAGCACATATGTGGGAGGCACTTGAGTTTTAGGATTCAAGGGTCTCCCTCTTTTTTGTAGGAGGCGATTCTGTTGTCACAGTTCACCGATATCAGCCGCATTAACGTTTGCGGCGGCGACGGCGGAGCCGGATGCATGTCGTTTAGGCGCGAGGCATTTGTTCCCAAGGGCGGCCCCGATGGCGGCGACGGCGGTCGTGGCGGCAATGTCGTCATCCAGGCCGACGCTCAGCTTTCCTCGCTGATCGATTACCGCTTTAAGCATCACTTCCGCGCCGAGCGCGGCACGCACGGGCAGGGTGCCCGTCGTAACGGTAAGAGCGGCGAGGACCTGATTCTCAAGGTCCCTATGGGTACCGTGGTACGCGAGCTCGACCCCGAGACGCAGACCCCGATGTTCGAGATTGCCGACCTGGTGCACGACGGCGAGCGCGTCGTCGTGGCGCCCGGCGGTGCCGGCGGTCTGGGCAACACGCACTTTGTGACGTCGGTACGCCGTGCTCCGGCCTTTGCCCAGCTAGGCGAGCCGGCCGAGGAGCACTGGATTGAGCTTGAGATGAAGCTCATGGCCGATGCCGCGCTCGTGGGCTTTCCCTCGGTAGGTAAGTCATCGCTCATTGCGCGCATGAGTGCCGCCCGCCCCAAGATCGCTGACTACCCGTTTACTACGCTCGTGCCGAACCTCGGCATGGTGCGTGCCGGCGAATATTCTTACGTCGTTGCCGACGTCCCCGGTCTTATCGAGGGCGCGAGCGAGGGCAAGGGCCTGGGTCACCAGTTCCTGCGCCACATTGAGCGTACGGCCCTGATCATGCATGTCGTCGACATGACGGGCGGTTTTGAGGATCGCGATCCGGTTGAGGACTATCGCATCATCAACCGCGAGCTCGAGCAGTATGGCGCCGAGCTTTCGGAGCGTCCGCAGATCGTCGTTGCCAACAAGTGCGACGCGCCGGGCACGGCCGATAGGATTGCCGACCTCAAGCGCGCAGCGCTCGACGATGGACATATGTTCTTTGCCGTGTCTGCCGTGACGGGTGCCGGCCTCAATACGTTGATGCTTGCCGTAGGTGAGCAGGTGGCCAAGCTCCGCGCCGAGCTGGCGGTCTCCGATGAACCGGTCGACCTGCGCGACGATGAGTGGGAGCGCCGCCGCCTGCAGCGTGAGAAGCGTTTCCGCATTGTCCAGGAAGAGCCCGGTGCCTTCCGCGTGGTCGGTCGTGCCATCGAGCGCATGGTCATTCAGACCGACTGGGAAAATGAGGAAGCCGTCATTTACCTGCAGCATAAGTTTGCGCGTATGGGTGTTGACGACGCGCTCGAGAAGGCCGGTTGCCGTGCGGGCGACGAGGTTCGCATTTGCCAGCGCACCTTTGACTTTGAGGGCGCCGAGGACTTCTCGGAGTACGAGGAGCTTGAGGATGCTGGCGAGGACGTTGCCGTTGAGGCCATTGACGTAACTGATGCTGCGGATGAGGGCGTCGAGGTTGTCGATGCGGCGGATGCCGAGGACGATGCCGAGACCTCGGAGGGCGAGTAAGCCATGTCGTTGCGCGGTGGAATCGGTTTGCCCGAGCTTCCTCTAGAGGACGGGCAGGAGTTTAGGCTCGGCATTATGGGTGGCACCTTTGATCCCATCCATTACGGGCACCTGGTGACCGCCGAGCAGGCGCGCGAGTCGCTCGACTTGGACGCTGTGCTCTTTATGCCGGCGGGCTCTCCTGCCTTTAAGCTTGACAAGCCGGTGACGCCTGCCGAGGACCGTTATGCCATGACGGTCCTCGCCACCGCCGCGAACCCGGCCTTTTTGGCGAGCCGGTTCGAGATCGACCGTCCGGGCGTAACCTATACGGCCGATACGCTTCATGCCCTTCGCGACTTTTACCCGACGCAGGTAAAGCTCTACTTTATTACGGGCGCCGACGCGATTATCGATATCGTGACCTGGCATGATGCCGAACGAATCGCTGAGCTTGCTACCTTTATTGCGGCGACACGACCGGGCTTTGATATCGATACGGCGCGTGCCCGAATCAAAGAGTCGGGGCTGCCGTTCGACGTGCGCTATATTCAGA
>URWS01000130.1 GCA_900551605.1 uncultured Collinsella sp.
GCCACCACGCTGGTCACGGGTGCCGCGATGGTCGCCTCCGGGCAGGTCGACTTTTTGGTGATGTTTGCCTTCCTGCTTATGGTGAGCCGTATCTATGCGCCCTTTGATCAGGCGCTGATGCTGATGTCCGAGCTGTTTGCCGCCGAGTCGTCTGCCAAGCGCATGCGTTCCATCATGGAAGAGCCCGTGGCACGGGGCAGCGAGAAATTTGAGCCCGTGAGCCACGATGTGGTGTTCGATCACGTGGCATTTGGCTATGGTGCGGGCGAGGACGGCCGTGCCGGCGAGAAAGTTCTTACCGATGTAAGCTTTACCGCCAAGGAAGGCGAGGTCACGGCGCTGGTCGGTCCTTCGGGTTCCGGTAAGTCTACGGTGAGCCGCCTGGCCGCGCGCTTTTGGGATGCCACCGAAGGCACGGTCACCGTGGGTGGCGTGGATGTAGCGAGCGTCGATCCCGAGGTGCTGCTGCGCGACTACGCCATTGTGTTCCAAGACGTGCTGCTCTTTGACGACACGGTGATGGGAAACATCCGCCTCGGGCGTCGTGATGCCACCGATGAGGAAGTGCTTGCAGCCGCGCGTGCCGCCAACTGCGACGAGTTCGTGAACCGCATGCCGCAGGGCTACGACACTATGATCGGCGAGAACGGCTCCAAGCTGTCCGGCGGCGAGCGCCAGCGCATCTCTATCGCCCGCGCGCTGCTCAAAGATGCGCCCATCGTGCTGTTGGACGAGGCGACGGCGAGCTTGGACGTGGAGAACGAGACCGTGGTGCAACAGGCACTCTCCCGTCTGCTTGCAGGTAAGACGGTTATCGTTATTGCCCACCGTATGCGTACGGTGGAAAATGCCGACAAAATCGTTGTGCTCAAGGATGGTGTGGTTGCCGAGCAGGGTACTCCGGCACAGCTCAAGGCGGTAGGTGGAGAATTCGCCCGCATGGTTGCGCTGCAAAAGGAAGCGGCTGCCTGGCAGCTGTAGGAATATGACAAAGGGACTGTCCCTTTGTCATATTGAGTTCACCCCCATAGTTTCCAAAAAGTTAGCCATTGTTGACCAAATAGTTATACTAAACTATTTTCAAAAGCGTGCTCGAGCAAACTAATGAACTCGGGTGCTAAGGCACCATGCCGCGCTTGTGCGGCAAAAGGGAGAAGCAACATGAAGAAGTCGACGTTTAACACTCTGCTTGTCGGTGGCGGTTTTCTGCTTGGTACGGCCGGCATCAAGCTGCTCACCAGCGCTCCGGTAAAGAATGCCTGCGTGCAGGGCATTGCGTGCGGTATGCGCGTCAAGAACTGCTACCAGGACATGGTCGAGCAGGCCAAGGCCAATGTCGACGACATGGTTGCCGAGGCTGCCTACATCACCCAGAGCGAGGCCGCTGCTGACGAGGCAGCCGAGTAACGCTCTCAGGCACAAACTATGAGATTCTCGATTATTAGCGAGATCCCCGGCAGGACCCGTCTTCAATTGGCGGGTCCTGTGCCAGAGAGCGATCTCGATGCACTTCTTAAGCTCAGCGGCGATATCGACGGCGTGCGCAAGGTGCGCGTCTACGGCCGTATTGGCCAGATGGCGCTGGAGTATGACGAGCCGTGCCGCGCAAGCGTGCTCGACGCCCTAGGCGCACTCGATGCTCAATCTATCGCCGATGCCAAGTCGGGCTACGTGATGCAACTCGAGCCGCGCAAGCACAAACTCGTTATGGATCTTGCCACACTTATCGGCGCCCACTACGCGCGCCGCTGGTTCTTGCCGACGCCTCTGCGTGCGGTGTTTGTCGTGGCCGGTTACATGGCATTTTTGCGCGCTGCCCTTCATGAGCTGGCGCAGCCACGCCTGACCGTTCCTGTGCTCGACGCTTCGGCCATCGGCATTTCGTTCGTCAAGCGTGATGTCGACACCGCGGGCCAGACGATGTTCCTGCTCAACGTGGGCGAGCTGCTCGAGGACTACACCCGCGCCATGAGCGAAAACGAGCTCATCAACTCGCTGCTCGATGTGCCCGACAAGGCGCAAAAGGTTGTCGGCGACACCGAGGTAAGCGTTGCCGCGACCGAGCTCGAGCCCGGCGATTTGGTCGCCGTGCGCACTGGCATGTCCATTTGCATCGACGGTGTTGTCGAGCAGGGGAGCGCTATGGTCAACCAGGCGACCCTGACCGGCGAACCGCTGGCCGTCGAGCGCAGCGTGGGCGACGACGTATTCGCCGGCACCGTCGTGGAAGACGGCAGCATCTTGGTGCGCGTGCGCGCCAACACGGCGCAGACCAAGCTGCGCTCGATCGTCTCGCTCGTGCAGACGGCCGACTCGCTCAAGTCCGAGGGCCAGTCGCATATGGAGGACCTTGCCAACAAGATCGTCCCGTGGAACTTCTTGCTCGCGGGCCTGGTTGCGCTTACCACCCGTAGCCTCATCAAGACCTCGGCGGCACTGATGGTCGACTACTCGTGCGCACTCAAGCTCACGGGTTCCGTCGCCGTCATGACTGCCATGAGCGATGCTGCCAAGATGGGTGTTATGGTCAAGGGCGCGAAGTACTTTGAGTCGTTTGCCAAGGCCGACACCATTGTGTTTGATAAGACCGGCACGCTCACCGAGGCACAGCCGCGTCTTGCCTGCGTGCTCACCACCGATGGCTGGAGCGAGGACGAGGTCCTGCGCCTTTCCGCTTGCTTGGAGGAGCATTTCCCGCATCCGGTGGCGCGTGCCGTGGTCAACGCTGCTCACGAGCGTGGGCTCGAGCACCGCGAGCGTCACGCTGCTGTCGAGTATATTGTGGCGCACGGCATCGCTTCGTCCATCGAGGGACGTCGCGCCATCATCGGCTCGGCACACTTTGTGTTTGAGGACGAGAGCGCGCAGCTCGAGTCCGACATTAAGGAGCAAATCGAGTCCCAGATGCAGGGCCTGTCGCCGCTGTACCTGGCGGTCGACGGCACGGTCGTCGGTGTGCTCGGTATCGAGGATCCGCTCAAACCTGGTGTGCGTGAGGCCATCGCCGACCTGCATGCGCTGGGCGTCAAGCATGTCGTAATGCTTACGGGCGACTCCGAGCGCACGGCCGAGCGCATTGCGCGCGAGGCGGGCGTCGACGAGTTTAAGGCCGAGCTGCTGCCCGAGGACAAATACGCGTACGTGGAGCGCATTAAGAGCGAGGGTCGCCACGTTGCCATGGTGGGTGACGGCGTCAACGATTCGCCGGCGCTCGGTTTGGCCGATGTGGGTCTGGCCATGGGCGGTGGAAGCGATATCGCCAAGGAGGTCGCCGATATCATCCTGACCGATACGGATCTCGCCGCGATTGTTCGCCTGCGCCGCATGAGCCAGGGACTCATCGATCGTCTGACGAGCTCGTATTCCAAGGTGATGCTCACCAACTCAGCACTCTTGGCACTGGGCATTACCGGCGCGATTACCCCGCAGACGTCGTCGCTGCTGCACAACGGCTCGACGATCGCCTACAGCCTGAGCAACGCGAAGGCATATCTGCGCTAGCAGACGTGTTCGCCCACGTTATCTGGCCTGCGCCCAGACGGCATCGGTGTCGTCTGGGCGCAGGCCTTTTGCATTTGACCATCTGCTAGCTTCTCTATATAGTGTTGCTAGCGGTGCTAGCAGTTGAAGGGAGCGGGATCAACGTGGGTGCTGTTAGCGGCATGGCGCAGGTGAACGTTCGCGTGGATCGCCAGGTCAAGAACCGTGCCGAGGAAGCGCTGCGGCTTTCGGGCAGGTCACTGCCCGAGCTCATCAAAAAGGTGGTGGCCAAGGTCGCGCAGGGTGGCGGGCAGTGCGAGGAAGTGCTTGCGGCCGTCGACGACCGGCAGCAGACCGTCGCGCCCGATACGCCGTTCGCCGCGTCGTGGGCAGCTGCAGACCGGCTTTATGCAGATTTGGGCATCGCTGCGTCGCCCGTATCCGACGATCGCGGTTGGGACGCAATCTATTCCGAAGCCATGGATGAGCATTATCGCCAAAAGGGGATGATCCAGTGAGTGGGGCGCCTCTCAAGATCATGGTGGACGCCAACGTATGGGTTGATCCGTTTTGCGCCGACCATGCCGAGTCGCTTGCCGCGCGTGCGTTTATTGGGCAGGCGACGGAGACGGGGGCGTTGCTGTTCTTTCCGGTGCATATCGCTAAGGACGTGCTGTACGTTGTCCAACACGAGCTGAAGCGTAGCGTTCTTGCCGGCGGGGGAGCGCTCGACGAGGCTTCTGCCCGCGCGATTGGCGATGCAGCGCTGGCGTTTGTTCGGAACATGACCGAAAACGCCACGGCCGTGGGTGCTGATGCATCCGATCTGTGGCTAGCCGACAAATATCTGACGCTCCATCGCGATTACGAGGACAACTTGGTGCTCGCCGCGTGTAAGCGCGCACAGGTCGATTACTTGGTGACCAACGATCGCAAGCTGCTCGAACATGCCGATCTTGCAGCAAAGACACCTCGTCAAATGATGCCGATTCTGGCCTTGGCCGAACGCGGCGGCGCGGCTATCGGTTGACGCGAACTGTTTGCGGGCCTCTTGGACGACGATGCGCCAAGGGGCCCGCGTCTGCTATTTACAAAAGCTCGGCCTTAATGGCGGGACTTTCTGCGAGCTGCTCGGTTGCCTTTTCGTCGGAATCGTTTAGTGCTGCCAGGCTGCGGTAGACCCACTCGTTGACCTGGGTGTTCTTGACGCCTGCGGTCTGCATAAGGGCGCCTACCTTGCGGATTGCTGCGAACAGATCGGCTTTGGGACCCGCGAGCTCGACCTCGACGCCGTGGTAGGCGGTCACGCCGCGGTTTTCGCTCACGTGGTCGATAAAGCCCTCGACGGTCTCAAGCTGCTGGGCGAGAGCTGCATTATCGTCGGCGTCCAGCGCGACGAGTGCGTTCGATACCGTGAGGGCGGGATGTCCGCAGGGGACAAAGCCTTCGATGACATCCATAGCTTCGGTAATGGTTGAGCCCAGGCCTGCGAGGGCATTGACGAGTTGCTGTTTGGTATCCATGACGGTCCTTTCGACGGGTCAATTTTGCTTGGCGAAAATATACGTGACGCGATCGGTAGCAAAAGTGTGAAGTGCGGCGCACATTGGGGTCTTCACAGC